>JAOQIN010000009.1 GCA_026134085.1 Candidatus Methanoxibalbensis ujae | reverse complement strand
CCTTCTTCGTTGGTGAATCTTATATCCTCACCATTACTTTGAGCATGCGCAAAGTTGAAATTCGTGCTGTTGAGTTCTATTAGAACCTGATAGTCTGTTAAATCATTCCCACTCCGCTCCGTTATTGTAATCTTACGAATGTATTTAAAACTTATTGGGCGCTTTACGATGCGCAATGAGCGTATGTCAGATAATATCCACTCTTCAGCCTCAGTTCTTAT
The DNA here is from genome assembly GCA_026134085.1 of Candidatus Methanoxibalbensis ujae. Taxonomy (GTDB): domain Archaea; phylum Halobacteriota; class Syntropharchaeia; order Alkanophagales; family Methanospirareceae; genus Methanoxibalbensis; species Methanoxibalbensis ujae. The sequence continues at coordinate 45,691 of JAOQIN010000009.1, read as the reverse complement.
ATCTACCATATCAATCTCCTCCGACGGTATTCTTATAGGCCTTATTGAGCGTATATCCATCATCCTTTCCCTTTCTGTTCTATCTATAATAATAAAAAGTTTTCTCTCTTTATATAATAGGAAGAATAATAGGAAGGAAAAGAGGGGGGCGGAGTCATGAATCTCGCGAAGTTCTTAATATGGTGGGAGAGTCTTGATATTGAGATTGGTGATGGAGGAGGGTTGAGATATGAACCAGTCAGTGTATCCTTTGACTATACAGCATCGGATGGAGATCTCGTTCTCGCAGATGCATCTGCCGATCCGATTACAATAACTCTACCGAATCCGACGAAAGGGGCAACTGTAATAGTGAAAAAAACAGATTCTTCTGCAAATACAGTTACAGTCAATACCGCCGCAGGTTCTATTGATGGCAAGGCTTCAATTACAATAGACACCCAATATCAAACAGTAACATTTATATCGGATGATCTAATATGGTATATTGTGTGAAGGAGGGTGAGTAGATATGACATACCACCCGAAGCGCATGTTAAAGGGGACATATGACCCGAATGAGGACGGAGTTGTTGATAATGCTGATCAGGTGGACGGTGCGCATGCGGGTACTGGAGCTGGGAATGTGCTAAAGATTCCTGCGGACATCACTCATGGAGATCTGTTTTTCGTAGATTCAACTGGGAATGTAACTCGCTTAGCGCCAGGAACCGCGGGATATTTCTTGAAAACACAAGGAGCAGGCGCGGATCCTGTATGGGCAGCTGCAACTGCAACAGTATGGAGTGTGGTAACGACATCATCAGATTACACTGCGACTGACGGAGAGTTTGTTCTTGCAGATTCTTCAACAGCAGCCATAACAATCACACTACCTTCCCCCGCAGAAAACGCAAGGGTAGGTGTGAAGAAAACAGATTCATCAACAAATACTGTGACTGTATCTCCCGCAGGGGCAGAGACAATTGATGGAGCATCATCATTAACTATTGATACACAGTATGAGACATATACACTGATAAGCGATGGGACAAACTGGTATATCATATGATGATCGTTCTGGAAGTTAGAGGAGAGAGGGGAGGGAGAGAGAGGTATGTCCTACATCCCCTTATCTAAGCAGTGGGCTAAAATAAAAGAGAAGCTTGAGTCAGAAGGAGCGCTCAATAAGCAGTATGATTCAGACTTGGATTCAGTCATTGAGAAGAGCGCGGGTATTGTTAAGAATAAGATAAGTAGTGGGGAATCACTGACGATTAAATCTGGAGAAACTATGTATGCAATACTAACGCATGATGATGAATTTATAATTGAAGATGGAGCCCAATTTATAATTGAAGAAGGAGGGAGATTTGTGCTGTTTTCATTATAAGGAGGGATGATTAATGATAGTAGAGAAGATTATAGGGAAGATTGCGGACATAGTAGCAAAACTCGTTGAAATCTCTTCAAGGAGGCGAGAGCTACATCTTCGCAGATTGAAAGTTGGTAGTGGAACAATAGCAGCAGGCAACAATTACTGGCATATATCAGGAACCACACCTTACATACGATTTGAAGGCACTGAACTGAATGGTGCTGATAAGTCCGTCAGGGAATACGAAGGCACCATGAAAGTCTGGGATCATACAACAGATTCAGAGGTGATGGATATTGAGTCACACGCATCAAGACATATATATGGAGGAGATGATGAGGTAGTAGGGGTTCTAATTCAAGATACCGCTGCCAACCGTCCAGCCGCAGGAGTTGAAAATAGATTCTTTCTTGCAACAGACACTATGGAACTTTCCCGCGATAACGGATCTTCGTGGGAAACGATAGGAGTGCTTGGAGGACTTGATCTGACAGCTCACGCATCAAGACACGCATATGGTGGAGATGACGCAATAGGGACTGACGATCTCCGTTATTCACAAGTCTTAGTTGAGTTTGGGACAGAATCCTCCGTAAGCGTTGGTGCGGGTTCAACATCTACAATAGATGAAGGTGCTTACATCGCAAGATGCGGTCCTAACACCAAAGTGGAGTATTCCCCAGATAATGGGACAACATGGTATGACTTATTAGGAGTAGGGGAAATCGGCTATGTATTCAGTGACGGATCTAATGTAAGGTTTAATAACACAGGAGGCAGCGCAGAGGATTCATATCTGCTCCCGATATAATCACCATACCTCACTTATATATGCACGGGCACCTCCTCCTGTGCCTGCCTCACTTATCTTTATTCGTAATGCACACATTCCTCTGCGCGGTGGCGCAACATTAATCGTTTTTAGCACATTATATGATGTTGAGGAACTGTATAGATCTATCGTGCCCTGTTCTTCTCCATCAATTATCACTGAAATCACTCCACTGTCTGCTGATGTTTTACATCTCAGATGGAGAGGCATATTTGTTGAGTATGCAAGCATCGGGATGGCTATTTCATCATTAACTGTGTTGCTTGTGTTTGTTAAAAGCACTCCTAAATGCTGTGAGCTGTCTGCTGATAAACTCCATGTGCCCTGCACAGTCTGATAAGAATCAAGAGCACTCCACTTCCATACTTGATGTGCTGTTGATGGGGCATTGACTCCTCGCCATCCATCTATCTGCGCCATTGGCCGCTGATCTACTCCATCTGTAAATAAGTAAGGTTCAGTTGCTATCCCAGCACCATTATCTATGTTTGAATGATCTGCATAATAATTCTCATAGATCACCGATGATGTATCATAGTTTTTGATATTCGCATCGTTTCCACCGAAGTTATTGTGATAGATCACGTTCTGTGTTGCCCCACTGAATATTATAATACCAGATCCAAGTCCATCTATTTTGAAATAGGCTATATAATTATCGCATATTATATTATAAGAGGATCCACTTGCAAGGACAATACCATACTGACATTGAGATCCTCCACTCAAAACATTTCCATATATCTGATTATAATTCCCGTCTATATATATGACAGAAGCGTAAGCTTTATGTATTGCTGATATGTTTGATATTTTGTTAGAATTTCCTGACACGTGTATATTCCATCCATCGTTCCCCACTACTATATTCTTGAGCACGCATCGCGTTCCTTTCAGTTCAATAGCTCCAGTGTTGTCTGGTGTTTTTGATGCTTCAACAGTGAAGTTTATAATATTGCAGTTTGTAACGCTTTCTTCAATTGTCAGCGGTATTTTATCCTCACCTGCTCTTATAAATGTGCTATCAGATGCTGGAGAGATCAATGAGACGTCAGGAGTGGATATTACCACCTCCTCTTCGTAAGATCCAGGATATACGAAAATTGTGGTCCAGGGCTCCGCACGATCTAACGCTTCAGATATTGTGCGCAGTGCAGTATCCCACGTTAAGCCATTGGCTGCGTCGTTTCCATCTGAACGAACATACAGCGCAGTATATCCTTTCTTTGCTACATTTAGACGAGTTATCGCAGAATACAATGAAAGAGCATATTCGCTCGGCATTTCTCTTCTAAGGCATGTTTACATAAAACAAAAGTGGTTTGGTTTCTGGATCTGCATATAACTTCATCTGAATACCATTTGCATCTGCCTCTGTCACCTCAAGCTCCACTCTAATTGTCAGATAAGAAGCGCCTGAAAGCCTGTATTTTGATAGTGTGCATGCTATTATCTCTGTATATGACTGTTCAGATGTGTTGTTTGGGGTCCTCTCTGTTCCATTCGCAGAACCAAGCAGATCTCCTCCTGTTGGGGAACCGTGATATACCTTTAGGTTTACTCTCGCAGCATTGGAATCTGATGCAACAGAATTAAGTGCTCCTGAGCTTCCGAACAGCACGATCATTCCTCCACCTTCCATATATCCAGGGATGGATAGCTTGTAGTCTCTGCGTGCATGCACTCCTGGCTCAGTCTGCATCTCAGTATCTATTACGCTCTCATCACTTTTCTGAAGCGCACTCACATTTGGGACAAGCACATAATCATTCGCAGCCTTCACTGCGGTCCATATACCACTTACATCTACAACAGCATAAGTCCCCTCTACCCGTGTCTCAAGAGGCATATTTTATAATTGATAGAGCTTATATAAAAATGTTATTATCTGCTCGCTCTGCCCGCTCGCTTCAGCAATGAGTTTATCATATTAACAGCTTCAATATATATATCAGATGCTTTTCTCCACTCTTCCTCTAAATCTTCACAATCTATATTCTCAGCATCACAGAATCTGCTGATCTCTCTGTGTAATTCCTCAAATTCTCTTAGCTTTGCATCTGATTCAATAACAGGCATAACCTTCCCATCTACCTTAACAGTGGTTATATTTGTTTTCTTTTTAAGTAAGCTGTGTATTTTATATTTATATGCGAGCTTCTTCATCTCAATTATAGCATCTCTTTTCGTTATCCGCCTCAACAGAACATCATCTGCCAATTTTCTTGCCATACGCTCTGCATCTTCTGTTAATGTTTTCGCAACCTCTTTAAATGCATCTTCTAATATTCTTATCAATCTCTCAAATTTTACAGCAACAGGGACTTCCTCCTCAACCTCCTCTTCTTCAAGCCTCTTCTCTTCTTTATATTTCTTCAATATTTCTATGTATGTGTCCTTATCCTTCTCTTTTAGGAGATCAAGTATTCTCTTTAATTTATCTTCATCCCCGTTCTTTGCCATACTTAATCCTTTTATTGCTATTAACTTTAACAGATCTACAACTTTATCTTCAGGTAATTTGTATAGCTGTAAATCTCCCCCCAATCTTTCCAATCTATCAATATTTTGTTCACTTTCAATTTTCTCCTTTAAAAGCTCATATATACTCTTACCTTTAATCCGCTCTTTTAAACCTAATACATCCACTTTTAACTTATTCACATCATCCGTAAGCTCATCAACCTCTTCAGCTACCTTCATCATAGCTTCTTCATGCGTGTTTATAATACCTCTAAGAGATGTGCTAAGTTGCGCTACATCTGGACGAACTCGCTCAGCAATCCTCCTAAGAATTTCTCGCGTGTGTTTTAATTTTGGAGGTTTCTCCTCTATCTTGGGTTTCTCCTCAGGTATCTTAGGTTTTTCCCCAGGTATCTTCCTTGCTTTCTTGAGTAAAATCTCTACATCATTTTCACTCATGTTTTTATATTCTGTATGCCCGGTCTCTCTGTCTGTTATTTCCACATACCAGTTCCATCTTTTTTCTCTCAAACTCCATCCTGGGTGAATTAGATGGATTCTTATCTCTCCGACTTCAAATTTAGAATCTGGCTCAAATTTAGGCGCAGGTAAATCTATTGGATCCCATCTTATATCAATGTTTGTTCTCTGCTTGCTTACATACAATTTAGCCTTACCTTTTTTAAGAAATTCTTTAAGCTCTTCAAAACTATCAAAATATTTTGAATCATATTGATCTGGATAAATACTGTAATATAAACACCATTTTTTATGAAATATTGAGTATAATATACTCATGTCAATAATCCTTTCTCCTTCAGAAATTCTTTCTTTTTCTTCCTCTTTTTCCTCTTTTTCTTCCTCTCTTCCTTCTTCAACTTCTCCTATAATCATCTCTATTAACTTTCTTGGTAAATCCATCTCAATTAGTTTGGATTCATTAGGCACCAAAGGTGCACATATCACTTCAACTTTAACACCGTCATATAGATATTCAAAAATCCCTGATGTGTTGTTACCTATGTAAATATTGATTTCCTTCTTCGTACCCTTCAAAATCCGTTCAATATTATATGCATAAATACAAAAAACAGCATCATCTTTATATGATTTTACCTTTAAATCCATTTTTTCAGTATCCCCATAAATTAATCCCTCTCCATTTATCACACCTATGACTAAAATATCCTTACCTTTAGCAAATCTTTTCAGATTGGCTGGAACTGCTGCCAAGATTGCTCGGTGTTGTTTTATACCTTTATATACTAAATTTTCAAACTTATTTATCATCTCTTTATTGGAGGCAATATCTGGTTCGTTTCGTATTTCATATACAAGATTACCTGAAATTATCTTAGTTTTTTCTTTACTTATCTCTACAACAATATCTCCTTTGAGTGCTTGAAGAATGCGATATATGCGCTTAACTTTGATAGTTGTTAAGAATTCATCTTTTGATTCTATTTTACTCCATGCTGTTATATTAGATAAGATCCCCCAAGTGTATTCTGGTGAAATATAGCATAGTTTTACATAGTCACTGACTATTGCATAAGCCTCATCTGAAAAATGTGCAAATATCTCTTTTAGTAACCTAACACTTATTACCCCTTTAAACATACTCACTTCACTTTTGTATATTTAATCTTGCGCCTCCTCAACTCTCCGATAATAAAAGCGTCAGGCTCATAAATTGTCAAAATGCCTGTGTTTCCGTCCAAATGTGCTGACTTTGCGTATTTCACCAAATCACTCAAATCTTTTAGTTTTGACTCATATTTGAACCAGTCAATCAATATTTTCATAGCACCTCCCTCCTATATTTTCATCATTGTTTCTCTTATCAAATCCATCAACACTCTTTTCTCTGATTCTGTCACATCATAACGACCTTTTGCCAGATCTGCCATAATTTTTGAGAGTTCATCTATATTTTTGTGATCTCTTTTTATCGCCTCTATCTTCCTTTTTAATTTCTCGTAATCAGTTTCCTTTTTTAGTTCTTCTTTCAAGTCATGCACATCTTTTTTCAGCTCTGCAACATCATCTCTAAGAGAATCTATATCCTCTCCGAGTGTCATTAATGCTTCCTCATGAGCCTCTATCACATTTTTTAAAGAAGAAGTCAGCTGAACTACATCTGGTCTAATTCTCTCTGCGATCTTTCGTAGGACTTCTGTTGTTTTTCTCATTCCCTCTCCACCTCCAGGATTTCCAGGGTTATCAAGCAGTTTTTTCAACCATTCATAGGAATCTGTCTCTTCTTCTATTCTTTTAATTACATGTTGGGGGACATTCTCAATCCATACACACTCCCCCAATCCTAAAATTGGATATGTGTATTTATCTAAGCGCTCTCCTCCGTAACAGACTCCAAACACACGATTTCTCTTAAACTTTTTCCCTCCATAGGAGGTGCGCAGGAGAGGATAACCACCTCTCGCATCACATGTATTTAACCACTCAAGAAAAAGTTTGCGGTCTTCCTTTCTGTTCCAGTTGAGAGAGTATTTTATAGCAGCATCTTCAAACCCTTTACGGATAAAATCTTCCCACTCCATCTATTTCTTTTTATCCTACCTCTTTTTTATGCTTGTGTATATATTGAAGAATCCTGCTGCTACCCCTGCGCCCACACCAGCGAGAGCATCATTCCAGTCGTGTCGTATTATATACCCCAAGCACCCGCCACATATTGCGAGAACCGCCGTTCCAACAATTGCTTCATCTACATCCATACTCCTCTCATCACCCCCTACATCTTACAAGCGCGGACTCATCTTAAAATCAATTTGCACCGCTCCATCTGGTGCTGCGAGCTTATCTGTTGATGATAGATTCTGTAAACTGACATGAAGTGTGCGTGTTTTATCTTGATCCTCATACACTATGTTCAAATTGTTCACATTTAATCGGTATTGCGGCGTTCCTGGAGTTTGGAAGGATGTGGTTGCGAGATCCAGATCAACATAATCTAAAAATGAATCTTCATCCAAATCAGACGACGCCCCATCCGCTGATGACCAGAAAATCACTCTAAAATATAAATTCTGCATCGCTTGTATGTTCACCCCTCGTATGAATACTTTGTTTGATACCATACCTGATATATTCTCAAATTCTTGCTCATTTTGTGAGAGTGATTCTGTGAAATGCTGCGTTGAATTTGAGGATAGAATGAAAATACGCTCACCGTAATCTATGTTTATAGTGCGTAACGCTGATCTTCGCTCTGAGATCATATATGTCGTGTTAGCCCAGTCTGCTCTCAATGCAACAGAGTGCACATTTGGAAATGAAAGAGATGAATGGATGTTAATGATGGCTTCCTTCATCAGCCATTGATCTTGTGCATAGGAGATGACTGCATATAGATTGCCAGGACCAAAATTTGTTATCTCTAAGTCTGGTGTCCTCAAGATTTCTTCATAGACATTAATGATCTGATAATTTGAAGCTGGTGGTGACGTATTATTCTCTATCGCAGCTGCTTTTGCCTCTTCTATAACCCCTATCCTAAAATACTTGCGACGCGGTGCTATTCTATCTTCAAGTATCTTTATAATATACTCTAAGGCATCTCTTACATCTCTTCTTGCCTCTGGTGCTTCAAATACACCTAAGCGTTCAAGTGCTCTTCTAATATTCCCATCTATCCTTCTACCGTTCATTTCTGCTCTGCCGCCGTCCATAGTCCCAACTAACCCTGCTGTCCAGCTGCTATTACAGGAGAAGGGGAGGAGGAGTTCTAAAAGCGAACTCCTCTCTGCTGGTAGTAGAGAAGGGCAGTTATAGCGCAGTTTGTAGAGGCTTGATCTGCATCAACAGCTGATGATGTGTAAAACTTCAAGCTCTCTGCTGATCCTCTGAGATTGATTGAGGTTTCAAGCTTGTAAACATCTGCACGGCTCGGTTTGTTGAAGTTACCATACGGCGCCGCGATGAGTGCTGAAGATCTCTCACGAAGCGCGGTCTCCTTGTGTGCGAAAACCATGCTGTCTTCTGAGATCTCCGCGCCTCCACTGTCATACAGCGACAGAAAGATCCGCGATGAATCCTCCTCCCCTACAAGCTCCTTGCCAGGGAAGAGCAGTGCCCCACCAACAGGCGGCGTTATTGTGAGAAAGACCTCGTCCGCTGTGCCTGAGGTGTCAGAGAACTCAACAATATCACTCTCCTTCTTCGTCAGAGTCACCTGCTGCACTTCATACCCCTGCCTCTTCAACTCGTTTATTACACTCTCTATTCCAGCCATACTATCACCTCCTTCATATTCCAAGATCCCTCAATATATTCCTTACCCTAATATCATCTCCTCCAGCCTTAACCGTCGGATATACCTGCTCAAACTGCCCACTCTGCGTCTTAACCGTCTGCGTCGCCTTATTAACCGTCGGATATACCTGCTCAAACTTGGTTTTGGCTGGTTTTTGGGCGGGGTTTGGAGCGATATTTATCTTTGGAGCTTTAGGCTTGGGAGCTGCCTTTGGCGCTCTTACTAATCTGATCTGGCTACCCCCTGCACCTCGCGGTCGTATGATGCGATAACTACGTGATACCAATTTGAATGGCATCACGGCATCACCATCTTCGCTGGATTAATGTTAAACGCCGAAAGAACTGCTCCAAGCAGATCTACAACTCCTGTAACCATTGATGCATCATCGTATTTGCCTCGCTGAATGAAATTCATCTTTGCATCTGCGATCTTAACAATACCCATAAGCGCTCTCAGCGATGTGGATGGCTTTATCACTGAATATAGCCCCTTGAATCCTATATCATTCAACCACTCCACGAACTCTGGCATTCCGATTAAACAGCACTGCCCCTGAGGGTTCTTCATTATCGCATCTTTCTTATCAACGGTTATAATCGTGCCTATCTGCTCAACTGTTTTACCTTCTGTGAACTCTCCCAACCCAGAGAGAGCTCCACATTCGGTTGAAGATGCAGTGGACCAGCCGTTTGCGAGAAGTTCTTGTATCCACGCCTCGTGCATTTTGAGGGCGATTGCTGTTGGAAGGTCAAGCATGGCTTTGGACACGGCTGGAACTATGACTGAAGAACCTGCGTAAACGCCAAGTTCCACAAACATGTCTGATGTTTCCTTGCGATATGCCATTTTATCACCTCCTCTATCTCACTGGCGCCCCTATCTGCTCAGCATATTCCATCAGCTCCTCCAGTGTGCGGAGTGATCTGCGCTTGCTCGGATACTCCTCAGGAGAGAGCCTCTGTGATGCGGTTGTTCCTCTCATGCGAGACTGCATCTCTGCTGCAACCGCAGGCACAAGAGTTCCTGCTGAGACTTTTCTACCAGGCTCTGGCAGTGCTTTCTTACCTTTTACTCCTCTGAGGTCTCTCGCATATCGGCCGAATACGAGACGTGTTTCAATCTGTCCTGGATGCGGATTCCACGCTGTGTATGGCATGTTTTTGACCGTCATTCTATGTCTTGACCACTCTGGGAGCCTCGATATCTGCATCATTGCTGAGAGACCTATCACTTGTGCTCGTTTTCCGCGCCCCATTGACAGAATATCTGCCAACACATCTCCAGCGATTCTTACCATCCTACCACCTCCCTTTTTTATTTCTCCCCCTCTTTATATATAGCTTTTGGTTGAGTTTTTACCTGTAATTCAATTAAGGGTTTCATTACAGTTTCCCATTTCTTTTCCTTTACTTTACGCAATGTAGAAGTTTTACCTCTGAGTAATGATTCACGCAACTCAATACCTTTCTCACGAGGCATCCCTCTCATTTTTTTTGAGATTTCACCGAATCTTATGCGATGTTCAATCATCCCCATCGTTGGATTATCATAGACATAAGGAACTTTGCGTATGAAAACAGAGGGACGGGGTTTTCTGCGCAATACAAACTGAATGCCTGCTTCTCTCATTTCTTTGTTGATCTTGCTTATCAGTATGTCCGCAAGCTCTATATTATTTTCCGCAAGCTCTTCAAGTAATGAGCGTATTTCTTCAACATATTTTGCATCAACTTCAACTACTTCCTCCTCACCTGCCTCTTCCATATATAACTATTTCAGATAATCCTTTATAGCTTTTTTGACCTCCTCAACTGGCGGTATTTCCTTGCAGTTATATTCTATTGCAAACTGGGCATCTCTCATAGCTTCTTCAACTCCATACTTCAGCAGGCTGTCAGTATAAGATTCAAGAATCGTTTGTGCGGCACACTTCGGAGGATGAGGATTTCTAACTTTAAACTCTCTGCGCACTATCTCTTTTGCTTTGCTGAAAACATCAGCTGGACTGATAAATATCGCAACTTCTTCTCTGATCTTGTCTATCTCTTCCTCAGCTATCTCTAATATCCCTCTATCAATTATATCATCAAGCCTTTCTCTGATCAGGTTTCTTACATAATCTTCTAATTTCTTTAAAACCTCATACACATCAGGATATTCCTCAAGTTCAACTGCTGCAAGTTTATCCTTTAAAGTCTCCAACCATTCCAGCTCTTCAGGAGTGTATCTTTCTCTTATTGCGGGAGGTGCATGTAGAATGTAAGCACTGAGATATTTGTGAAGCTGTGGTGGGTATCCTGCCTCCCTGATTCTGCGGATAGGGTCCATTACAATATATTCCAAAGGAACTCCAAACACAGTATGTAACACACGGCGAGATTCCCAGTTTGGCGCATAAAACATACGCCCTGTTTTCTCATCTATTAAAAGCTCTACCTCAGGAACTGGTAGTCTTACCCTCTCCGCTCTAACTTCTCTTACTGCACTGACTCTCCTTACCCTCTCCGCTCTTTTTCTTTCTTCCACAGGTATTGGTATCCTGTCTATTTCCTGCTCCCCTATGTCAGAGATTATACGGCGTAGTAACTGTTTGGCATCTTGCGTATCTATCCTCTTTAATGCAGCTCCAGCAGCAGCCTTCAAGCCTTCGTCAAGATAATCATAATGCTTACTTAACCACTCTATTTCCCGCATATTTTATGTCTGCTTTTCATCAAACGCTCTGAAATACATTACTGTGTCAGCTGTAACACTGTAAGAGTAAGGTCCACACTTAAAATTACCATTTGCATCCGTTATACAGGTTTTCTCATCACCTACAACACTTCCAGCACTGTCTGTCACATATGTGTATATTATAGCACCTGATACCCCTGTTGTATCTTCAACGAGTTTGCCGCACACGTAGAAATCCTCTCCAGACATCACTTCTGTCACAGTGGTGCCCGCAGAATCTTCAAAATGCATATTTGTAAATGTGCGCGCTGGAACTGCCGCCTTTATGGTGATGGATATTACAGGAGACGCAGTATCTGCCATTTACACCACCTCCTTTCTCCTTCTTACACCCATTTACATAAATACCTTACTTTGGAGACATACTATCGCCTCATTGCCATAGCCAGCAGGTATGGATGGCGCAGTGAATGTCACTGAGTAATTGCCATTTGCATCAGTCACCGCACTACCTGCTATGTGTTCCGTGACCTCCACAGGACAACCCTCATCAGTTCTTATAACTTTGTAGTAAACACTGACAGTAGCACCCTGCTGAGGCACTCCTTCCTTGTAGAAAGTTCCACTCACAGTTATCTTTGAAGATCCTTCAATGCATGGCGTGTCCGCGCACACAGCACTTATCGTCAGAACAGATGGAGGAGGCACTGCTTGTTGTGCTTTCGCATACTCTATTGTCAAATACATCGCAGCTGCGCCCGCCGCTGCAACACCAAGCCCCAGTAACACATACTTTGACTCTACCATTTTTACTTGATATATGCGATGTCACTATTTATAATTTGCCTCATAGTCAGAGATGTATCCCCTCTGAAATCTATATGCGCCCCCATATCCCTGCAATATGAGTAATACCAATAACAGCTTGCTTGCTCACACGAGTCTTTTGATGTAAATTTATCACAGTCCTCAGATGGCCCCTTCAGGAAGGGGTATGTATCTAACCAGTCTGTGTAAACATCATAAATTGGATCGTCAAGCCTCTTCGTCAAATCTTCAATAAGATCATTTGTGAAATTTATAACCTCTATCCATGAGTAGAGGGTTGTATATCTTGTGCATATCACAATTGAATTTGTATCAGAGCCTTTTCTGTATTCATACTCAAATGTGCCTTCACCATACTGTTCACAACATCCACAGTGATAGATAAATGCCAATCTCATTTTTGAGCGATCACTCATCAATGTATGAATATCCTCTGCTGTATAGTGTGAATCAGCGGTATATGGAACAAAATGAAAATCTGCCCACGCCCCATGCGCGACTAAAAAAAGTATTTTAGGGTATTTTAACAGTTCTTCAAATTTTTCATAAGTAATTGAATTATCACAAGTTACAATTTCGTTTGTATCCATATTTTTAACTTCAACAGGAACATCTCGATTGATAAATACTGTCATTTTGGGAAAATTACTTAACCCTTCACTGAAGGTCGGAGTCCACGATCGGCATGGATCCACTCCTGGCTCCCATGAATCAGGACCCCACGTCCTGCCACTTATCCCAAGTGAGGGTGTGTATGGGATGATCAAGGACTTCTTCACCTTCCCTTTCTCATCAACAAGATGTTTCGCTTTATCTGTTATGATCACATAACCCTCTTCCTCAACATCATCCCCCCAGACACGCTTGTTAAGCCTCTGAACCTTCGCAACCCCTCCAAGCTCGCGTGCTTTTCTCTCAACATCTGAGGGGATCCTTGCAGCAGTAAGTGGTTTATCCTTCCAATTCACAATAACTTTTAAAGGTTTGCCATCATCAGACAGCCAAATTAAAATACGCTCATGCTCACTGTCCTTACGCTTCCACTCAAACACATAACGACGCCTCTCTTCATTGTATGAGTGGTGCACGAGGATTGCATCATCTGGCATCTTACTCCATTTCATCCTCTCTAAAATCTCCCTCTTTGCCCTTTCAATCATCATTATAAACACCTCCTTCATCCTCTCTTCTCATCCTCTCGTCTATCATTCTCTCATTGCTCATTAAGATAAGAGATGTGCTTATAATATTAGAAATCATCCCAGCAAAAAAACCAGCATACATTATATCACATATGAGTTTAAATATGTGAAATAGTGAGAAGTAACATATACCATTCAGTATATATATGTCAATGAAATCCATTCTCATGTGACCTTCACCAATTCTACATACACAAAATGTTCTCCTCTTTCTAAGAAATCAACTGGAGTTTCTTCAAACTTTGCGTCATACGGGTTTATAGAACCCTCTAATATTCTAACAGGATCCTCCGAAGTATCATAAGTATCAACATATATGCGGAGTTCATAATTATAGGCGTTGCCTTCTGGATTTCTTAGAGCAATTCTAAGAAATTGTGGGTTCTCATAACTATCAAACCTCACATCAACTATACTGAATTCCTCATTAGCAATTTCTCCGCGCCACACCACCATCTTTAGAGGCTCGCTGGTAACTGCCATATCTTATATTAGATAGATGATTCAATAAAAAACCTTTGCAACATCGCTCGGTTTCATCTCTTGTAACTCGCTCATGAATTTAAGAAGTCTCTCTTCATCAACTCTCAGCACATAAACACGACCCATGACTTTAACTTCAACGATTCCGCACCGCCACAGTATCGTAATATACTTCATGGCAGTGGGATGACTTATCTCCGCATATTCTGCTACATCTTTTATCCCTAAAACCTCCTTCTCCCTGGAACATACAAGTAATGATTCGCAGACCGTTCTTAGATATTCCTTCACAGTTAGCCAATTCTTCTTCTTCTTTCTCCTCCTCCTTGTCTTCCTCTCTTCTTCCCCCTCCCCTACCTCTTCTTTTCCTATTTTCTCCTCTGCCACCTTTGCCTCATTCTCTTTTACCACTTTCTCTTCAACACTCTGTTCTTCACGCTCTCCAACCCTCTTAACCTCTTCAGCGACTTCCATATTCCTAAATTAACTCTATCAATTTAAAAGCTTTACTCTTGTTTAAAAAATTTTAAAATCTCTCAGAGTGATAAATCATTTCACAATACTTTTTGAACGTGTCACTTCCTATTACGCACATAGCTCTGCGTGGAGGGTGCAAGACACAAGCTAACGTCTGCACGACATTCCCACGCGCCTTCATTCTCCTCATAAATCGTATCTCCTCCTCCATGATCATGAGTTCTCTGTTGAGTTGATCTATACTCTCGTCAAAACCTACGAACGCTTCCTTCCTTACCGCCGAAATCGTGCCTATTATGCGAGGCGCGAACAGTCTTGTGATTATCCATGCCCATGTTCTCACACCTTCAAACAGTATTCCTGTTGTGGCAACAACATTGTCATCTTCAAAAGGTTTCAGAAGATGCGATAAAGTGTTTCTAAATAAGAATATATCTGCATCTAAATTAACCACAATATCATATTTCGCTTCCTTTACACTTTGATTTCTTGCAGATAATTTACCTTTCTTTGCTTGAATAACCCTATCAACATATTTAGATGCAATTTCAACTGTTTTATCTGTTGAACCACTATCTACAAGTATAATTTCATAGTTGTCGGCATATTCAAAATAATCTTGAGTTATTAACGTTGCAAGCATTCTCTCAATAAATCCTTCCTCATTATATGCTATCACAGCGATTGTTGCATCTACCCGTGCCTGAGGATTAATCCTGCTCAATGTGGTGATAACTGCTGGAACTCCTGCCAGAACGGATAGACTGAAACCTCCAGTCTGAGAAATCATTTTCCAAGCGCATATGTTACTATTGCAGCACCCCCCATGATTAATGCCATTACCCCAACACCCTCTGCGAGATGCACTTGATTCATCGCAGCAAATGCGTCTTCTTTAAGCAGTGCAGATTCATTTAGTAATACCGATGTCGCAGCCGCTCCCGCAGCACACAATCCTAAAATTGCACTTATCCTCATTATATCACCTCTTTACAACAAGATTGCGAACACTCCACACAACTGCTGTTGAAAATCCACTATATATCGCTCCAACCCCCCCTAACAGCAGAGGGTCTGGCCCATATTTATTACGTAAAGACCAGATCAGTAAACTACCTCCGAATGATAGTAAAGCACCTGTCAGCGCGATTGCTACAATATCCTCTGTCGTCAGCTCACTCCCGCTCATTTCAATTTCTTAGAAGTTCTATAATTTCCGTAATTTTTTAGAAACTCAATGATCTTCTCTATCTCCCCCTTCTCGTGCTCTATTTCTACTTGAGAGCTGTTGAAAATCATTGTTTTACCCTGTGTAGATATGACAGTTGCATCATCATCCGCTTTCACATTTATCTTACCAAATAGAAATTGGCGATTACTCTCAGATGTTAGCGAATCAAGTAATGGAGATAATATTTCTAAAATTTTATCTGCTTCTTCTTTGTGCTCAGCAAAGGTTTCAACAAGTAAAGGAATCGCTGATTCATGCCTATTTATTGCATTCGCAAGCTTCTCTAAAAATTCTTGTTCCTTTTTTCTTAATATTGATGAAAAGACACTTAAAAATGAATCCACACGCTTCCAGCCTACCATCCGTATGATCGTAATGAGCAGACTCATCTCGCCATCACCCTGCTACATCAAAAAGACGGGAGATCCCCTTTATCCCACGCTCCCTCAAGAGATGAAATGCCTTTGTCTTTGAACCAGCAGCACGTATTAGTGTGTTTAACTCATCAGCACTGAAGTCGTATATATACTTCTTACCACTCAAAATACTCTCTATATCTTCAGTTTTACCCTCTGTATTTTCAGTTTCAGTCTCTGCCTTCTCCGTCTTAGTATCTGCTTTCTTATCTTCAGTATCTGTTTTCTCCTCTTTATTCTCTTCAGTCACGACACTTCCCTCATTATTTTCAGTTCTTGTTTTTACACCTCGCTTTAACTCTTCAGATAGCTTTTTGACAAGTTCATCTCGTTCATGTAATTTCTGCTCAAGTTCTTTTATGCGCTGCTCATATGTCTGCTCCAAAATGCGCCGCTGTGCTTCAATGCGTCGCTCAATCTCTCCTTTCATTGTCGCATGCTGCTGAGCTGTCTTTTCACGCTCTTTCAGATACGAGACAAGCGCTGCTGCTCTCTCCTCTCCGAACAAGCCAGTCACAACCGCATCAATAACCCCCTTGATCTTGTCAATCGCAGAAGGACCTTTGCCTGAAAGTTCAAGCAATTTATCCTTCTCGATACCTGTCAGTTTTGAAGCGAGTTCGTATGCCCTATCAACATAAGATGCAAGTTCTTCTATATCCTTAAATGATTTTTTTGATGCTGCATCTTTTAACTCATCTAAAACATCAGTTAGCTTTTCAAGCGCTTCTGTCGTTTCCTGCTTTGTGCGCTCTTCTCTCCATCTGATCAACTCATTTTTCAGCGCTTCAATCTCAATATCGTGTTCTTTCTTCAACTCTTCTAATTTGATTTGATGCTGACTCTTAACTGTTTCTAATTGTTGCTGATGATCCATGAACATTTTAAACATGTTCATCAGATTGCCATCTCCTCCTCCATCTTCATGCATAAGCTTGTGCATAACTTTCAAAAAATATGCACGACCAATCCATGCACTCATCTCACTTAATGAGTGATCAATGCTGCTTCTCGAAAATGCCCTCAATTCGTTAAGTATGCTATCAACAGAGTCTTCTTCCATCACATCTTGATGTTGTTGCCTTACATGAGTCTGTGATAAAATCTCAGCCGCTTCTTCCTCAGAAACTCCAAGCAACTCGGCAGTTTTCCTTACCGTCTCTTTCCAGAGGTCCTCCACCTTGTTGAGATCGACCCCAGGCGCAGATACGGGAATGGATGTGCCTTTGATTGATCCACGATATTTCTTCTGTTTTAGCTCTTGCATTATATCACCTCCCTCAATTTCTCTTCAGTATCTGTTATTAATATCTTTATCGCAGCAAGTTTAATATAATCTTCAACGAATGAATCACAAACTTTTCTGACATTACGTAAACATTCAACAAGTATCTGTAACATAATCCTCATTCTTGACATTTTTTCAGCAACATCTTCGTTGGTTAAATACCATTTCACCGCATCGTCTATGAAGCGCCCGAGCGGAATTCGCCGCTCAAGAGCGAGAGAAATGTATCGTTTGTAAATAGTCCACCCCAAAGATTCTATCATCAAATGTGTAATGATTGCCTCCCTCGTCAGGTCTCTGAGGTTAAGCAACTGTAACTGCTCATCTAATGCTTGAAGCTTGCGCTCATCAGCGGGAAATCCTAACAAATATAAACCGTTATGATTGTTAATGTTGATAGGATTATAGTCAAAATCATCATCACAATCCCCATAATCATAATTACTTCCACTCTCAGTTTCATGCTCTGTATTTTCATTTTCTGAAATAGACTCTCTAACATCGTCATCTAAATCTAAAAATCTCCTCAACGCACTCCTGATTACCGCTGCGCTCGGAGTTTCTCCGTAAAAGTTTGTGTGCGCTATCTCCTCTATAATATTACGCAACTCAGAATTTTCTCTAAATTCGTTCTCTAATGCCTCATCATCAAGTTCTATCAGTCGCTCAATTTCTTCTCGTCTCATTTAATATATCATAAGTGTGCTAAATAAAAATATGTATCGTATAACAGATTGGCAACCATCTTCCTTTGATGATGTGGTCGGACAAGAGGTAATTAAAAAGAAAATTTTAACAACACTTAGTGCTGCTGCGCGGACTGGCACAAATCCCCCCCATATCTTGTTACTGGGCGCACGAGGAACAGGTAAAACAACAATCGCAAGATGTATCGCTTCTTATCTGAATACAGAGCTGCGCGGTCCATTCAACGCCGCAGACCTCTCAAAAGAAAAACTGTTGCGCATAATATTCTCAATAAGAGAGTATAATATAGTATTCATAGATGAAATACATGAGCTAAAACCTGCATTACAGTCTCTGCTTAATTCTGTTCTTCAAGATTTCACATTTGCAACACTGATTCGTAAAAATAATAAGATGAAAGAAATTGTTGTGGAAATTCCTCCTTTCTCATTAGTCGCCGCAACTACCGACCCCCACCGCCTTCTAAACTCATTCAGAAGCAGATTTTTACGAATTTATTTGCAAGATTACTCAAAACATGAGATAACTATGCTGTTGAAAAAAATTATGGATAAATTTAAAAATGAATACGATGATGCAGCACTTGAACTTATAGCTTATCATGCTCAAAATCCTCGCGACGCCATCTCTCTGCTTAAATTCGCATGCGATTATGCAATAACTCAAGACGCAGAAAAACTTAGTTATGATATTGTAGTAAACGCCCTTAAAACATTCCAATATGCCCAGGGACTTGATGATATACATATATCATACATGAAAAAGTTATATAAATACGGCACACTCTCTCTTAAAGCATTAAGTAGTATGTTGAATCTTAGTGAAAATACAGTAACAAAAGATATAGAACCTATCTTACTTGAGAAAGGGTTTCTGAAAATTACTACAAAAGGGCGTTCTTTAACAAACAGAGGGAGAAGGATTTTACAAAAAACATTGGGGGGTTTCGGGGCGGAGAGATAGTTATATATATACAATAACTATTATGAGCTACAATGCCACGTGTGAGATGTGAGGTATGTGGGAAGATTGCAAGAACGCTGTATGTGCGGGTTTCAGAGAAGCATGAGTTTGACGAGAACAACTACAAGATCAAGACAAAATGGGTTGCGGTGGGTTATTTCTGCGAGCACTGTCAAACAGCGAAAATATACGGGAAGCTCATGACTGAAGTTTTATTTATTCGCCGCCGCTGAGCGCCTGCGAAAAAAGCGTAAAATCCAACTGCGAAGAATTTGAATGTATCACAGCAGATAGTTTCTCAATGTATCGCTCATAGTTCTTTCTCTATTCTTCCTGATTGCGTGCATATCTCCTGCCGTTTCCCTGATGGGTCCACGCTGCTGTGTCAAATGAATCAACGCTCTTGAAAATCGTTAAATCCCTCAGAAAAGAAAGCTTGATGCCGAAATTTTCTATCAAGTGACGACCCTGACAAAACAATAAAGAGTTTCATTACCTCCCTCACCTCTCTTGCAGAAAGGAAAAAATAGAAAGAAAAATAGAGAGTTATTTATATCGCTTTAGTTCCTCGCGCAACCTCTTAACCTCCTCTTCCAACTGCTTTACTTTGTCCTCTCTCCGCTGGCAGTCTTTCAGCAGCTCCTCGTATGGAACCACTATATCCCTGTGCTTAACCTGAGCGAGATAAAATATAAGGCTTGCCTCATCGGTATCCTCTTGTATAGCGAATAGTTCCACTCTCTCGCCTAAGTCGCATATCAGATAGTCTCCGTCAATCCTCAGTGTTAGTGCATGTTTTAAATCCACCGCTCTCTTCCCCTTATCTACTATTACTGCCATCACTCCTCCCTCCTTAAAAGGCCGAGTTCGTATGGGACTTTTCGCAGCTCCCCCTCCGTAAGCACTTTTCCTTCCTCTAACCTCTGCTTAACTCTGAAGATCACCGCAACATCGCCAGGACGCATCGCTATGCTCACTCTGTTAACTGGAACCTCCACGCCTACCAATTTGCTTAGGAATTTAGCGGTAGCTTCATGTCCGATGGCTGATTCAAACGGTTTTTTTAGTAGTTGGCGAGCTTGCGCTACATCTATTCGCTCATATGTATATCTGCCATAGGCGGTTAAAATCGGGCTGTTCATTACATATATCATCACTCACCACCTCCCTCACTGCCTTCCCCCCCCTCTTATTTTCTCCCCTTCTTCATCCACATTCTCTCCCTTGAGCGCACATGTAAGATCGTTTAATAGATTCACTAAGATTACAACGACATCTATGACTGTTTCTGCGTATTGAAGACTTCGTGCTCTTTCTTCAAGAAGTTTTGCGATTTTGTTACGAAGCTCCTCATTTTCCTTGACCTTCCTCTCTATCTCCGACCAGCGCTTTCTAAGATCGCAATCTTCGCACATCTTGCGTTTTTCCATACCTATCTACCTCCTGGGGAGGTAGCTTCATTCACTACCTCCCTTTCAGGAGAAAAAGGAAAAAAATCAAAAAACTATTAGATGCCTTTCTTCAGAATTTTGTCCAACTTCCTGAGCATTTCTCCGAGCTTTTGCTTCAGATGTGAAATGGAAATCGTTTGTATTTCACTCTCTATCCTCTTCTGTAAATCCCTTGCCTTTTTATATATTCTCTTCTCCCGTGAAATTCTGAGCTTCTGCATGGTTATCACCTCCACTCTCTCCTTCCCTCTCCTTCTTTAAATATTTTTCGTTCATTGAAAAAATTTTTTAGAATAGCGAAAGTCTTTTAAGATGAGGGAGGGGATAGAGGGATGGAGGTGATGCAAATGAGGGTATGGTTTATGAAAACGAGCGACCCCTCGCGGATTGTTGCGATCGTTCCGCCTCCCTCTGATCAGTATCTCTATGAATACGACCCCCAGCCTAAATACTTACTGCTGAAAGGCAGGGTGCACCCATTCACGCGGGTGACAAACGTGCTAAAGAGGTCAACGATGGATGACATAAGAAGATTTGTAAAAGCGCACTCACTCAGACTCCGCGAACCTGAAGCGCTATATACCGCAGCATACCAATACCCGAGCGATGAGCTTACGGTAGAGGAAGAGGAGGAGTGGGAAGAATACAAGAAGTTGTTGAGCCTCGCGAGAGGTGAAATTGAGCAATAAGCATAACAGAAGAATAACAGATAACCCCTTCTTTTTTCTTTTTTTTATATATAGTTAATAACTGAAGAATTCTTTATAAAAAATATAAAGAGAAGAAAGAAGAATTATTCTTCATATTCTTCAATAATCTCTCGCGAGAGTGGAGGATAGCTGATTATCGCTGTGTATCCGCCCCTCGTTGGAGGGTAGTATGACTCTACCTCTCCCTCTTCATTCTCGTAGAGAATTTTGTTTACGGATAAGG
Organism: Candidatus Methanoxibalbensis ujae; assembly: GCA_026134085.1. GTDB lineage: Archaea > Halobacteriota > Syntropharchaeia > Alkanophagales > Methanospirareceae > Methanoxibalbensis > Methanoxibalbensis ujae. Next base: position 24,104 of record JAOQIN010000009.1, on the reverse strand, counting down.
CATCGTCCCTCCATTGATACCTTTCAAGTATCTTGATCTCACCGCCTTTTCTGAATACAAGAACCCTTGTCCCTGTTTTGTTACTGCCATGGTTGTGATCCCTGAACCATGAATGTTTGTATAATTCAACTATGATGTCTGCGATGAGCTCTCCCTCAGTGACCTCGTAGTCCACTCGCTTGTATTGATAGTATGAATAGAACTCACTGCTTTCATCTACAATCGGAAGATAGATCGCAACGATATTATCGCGCTCAACAACTTTTATTTCATCCTCGCAGACAGGGATAATCGGCAGGTTGAAAGGTAATCTCTTTACTCTCTTCTCTGTCTCGCTTTGTCTGTCTTCAATTGCTGTAAATGCACACTCATGAACAACGCCCTTCGTCTTTGTATGAATGACATACTCACTGTCACTCTCTATCCACTCCTTGTCCCACCACCTCGCAGAGGCAGTGGGAGTGGAGGGGTTTACAGCACTCTCCTCATAGTCCTTTATTACTCTCTTCATGCCGCATCACCTCCACTCATCTCTTCCCTCCTTCTCTTTAAATATTTTTCGTTTATTGAAAAAATTTTTTAGAATAGCGAAAGTCTTTTAAATAGGGGAGAGAATAGAGGGATGGAGGTGATGAGGATGGAGGAAGAGAGGAGAAAGAGGCTGAGGCGGGCAAAGAAGAGGCAGAAAATCTCAAACGAGTTCAGAGAGTGCGCGCGTGCATGGCGTCAGATAGCGCGAAAAAAATATATGAGCAAACTTGCAAGAGCACAGAAAGAATTATCTACAATTATAAAACAAGTCAGCGAGCGAGAAGATATTGATTTCACTGCATTTCCAGTCGCTCTTACTGTTGAGAGATATCTGACACATCGTGAAAAACAACGAGTTAAGCACTTGCAGAGAATTATAAAGAGAGAATTAGAGAAGCAGAGAATCAAAGTGAATGCATGAATTTTTCTTTTCTTTTTTTTTGCTGACGCCTCGCCCTCATGCGAGGCGCCAGCCCCGCTATGGTGATGCTATGGTGATGCCTATGTCCATTGATAGAATGGATAGTATGGATAAAAAGGGTTTGGGGAGTGGCGCCCCCGAACCACACGAGAAAGAACGCCGCGAATGGACGACTGCGGATGAGATAGACCTAGTGCTGTTTAACCTGTCAGTTGATCTAAACTCGCTGCGAGATTTGCTAAACGACGACGACATTGTTATTATCGCCGCTGGCACCAACATGGCGGTTTACAGACTTCGCCATGGCGATGAAAGTGTGAGCATAGAGAGGATCATAGATGGGCGCCGACGACGACGATATGAAATACTATTCAACGGAAGAACAGAGTGCTCCTGTCCCGCTGGTCAGTATATGAGAAACTGCCGCCATGTGATGATGGCGGCGCTCGCCCGAAGAGTCCGCGATGAAAGCAAAGTGATCAACGAAGTAAAAGAGGCAACGAAGAAAGTTGCAGTGGAAGTGATGAAGGAGGTGAGATAAATGCCTATATGGCAATATTATGCTCCCTGCAAGAGGAGAGAGTTTGGTGGTAAGATGTATGAGTTGCATGGAGGATACGAGAGCGAAGAGGCACAAAGAGTTGCGAAGGAACTTCGTAAACAAGGATACTATGTGAGGGTAGTAAAGAAAGAGGAGGACTGGTTCTTGCTCTACAAGCGGAAGAAAGAGTGAGGAGGTGATGAAGGTGTGCTGACTAAGGTAACAAAAGCGAGAAAGGAAACTGTCTGCTATCGCTGCGGGCGGATCATACAGGTTGGCGAGAAATACATAAAGGTAATGTCACCATTTCAGCGCTCGCTTGGAATGGAAGCGATTTGTTGGGATTGTGCCTCTCCTGAAGAAAGAGAGACACCTGAAGAAAGATAGGATGGATGTATAAAGAAGGTGTTAAAAAAGAGGGGAGGGAATAGAAATGCAGAAATCTGAAGAATTTGAGCGACTATGTAAACAATTAAGCTTTGAGCTCAGTGAACTGAGAGACATCATTATTGCGATGAGAGATCACGTGCAAAAACTTCAAAAACTTCAAACAGAAGAAACAGAAGAAACAGAAGATGTTGATGAAATAGAAACAAAGCTCAACGAGCTGCTTGATTTAATCAGCGATACAGCATCCTACTTAAACGGAGACATGGACAGCTTGCGGCGTGCGCTCATTGACTATGTATATGGATTGATAGGGTGATAGAGATGATCAAACGGCAGATCACTCTTGACATACTTCTATTCACAATGCGAAACATATACAAAGACATACAAGAGACTGAATACCTGCTCAGTAACACAAGTGATCGTTCATTTAGGAGGGTACTTCAAGAGCGATTACAAAGACTATTCGCAGAATACAGAAACGTAAACGATGTTTTTGAGATGATGATGAGACTGCACATAACGCGCATAATAGTCATTGATGAAGCACATGATAGGATAGACATATCAGAATGATTTAATGATCTTCTTTATTTTTTCCTTGAATTCATTTCTTGTAATTTTAACCACATCTCTTGCATTTCTTTTAAACGCGAATTCATAGAGATACCAACCATGAAACAGTGGGAATTTTGACGAAATTGAGCGAGCAAAAATATAATTTCTACCTTTACGATATTTTTCATATGTATATTTTGAGAAATTTCCGATGATGATTAGATTGTAGTCAGGATAATTGGTATCTCTGAACTCTTTTTTCTGCATAATATATGATTCAGTTAAAGGGTTCTCAACTCTTATTGAAATTTCAATCAGTAACTCTTTTTTATGCACTATAACATCACAGGCACTTGAATTATATATTGATCTCTCAACACCTCTTCCATACAATTCGCGTGCTGCTGCATATAAAACATCCTCAGCGATTTTCCATTGTGCGTCCCCGACCATCAGCATATCTCTTATAACAGATTTCTTCGCTTGTAGTCTGTATTTACTGCTGTCTGTGTAATATATTTTGAATGGCTGGGGGGTAGTGGTGATTTCAACAACATTCTTTTTGATATACGACTCCTTTGGAGAATATTTTAAGTAGCGTGGAGTATATATTAAATCACTTATCATATGAATTTGTTTATTCTTCAAAAGGATATGTAATGCATCGCTAACTTTACGTGCGCTCTCTTTAGTTCTGCGACAAAGTTCTGCAAGATAGGCTGGCTCATTTTGTAGAAATATATATATGTAAGAGATCAATTCATTTATGTCCATGACACATCACCATGACGATAATGAGTTGAAAGATGAAATAAAGTATCTAAAAAACCATGTTTCAACGATCGTCGTAGAGGTGCACACTCTATCTGATAGAGTTGATAGCATGTCTGAGCAGATTGAACGTATGTCTGAGCAGATTGATAAATTACGCATATCTGTTGAAGTATTAAAAACAGAAGTAAAAAATTTGAAGAGAGTTAATCTTCTCATTTTCACATTGATCTGCTCTTTAATTTCCGCACTTGTTGTTACTGCAATTACGCTCTGACTTTCCACCACTTTTTCGCTCTTTTTATTCTTTCAATTGATGATTTATTCATTTTGTTGTATGACAATCGCAAGTCATAGATTGCTGACATCATCTGATTCTCTGATATATCTGCCCATAAAGCAGGTTCCCTCTCCTCCACTTTTGCTGAAACGAACTCAACGGGGAGAGGTAATATATCTATCTCATCAAACTCAACGAATGGTATTTTCTCGCACAACTCGCGATATCGGCAGCGTTTGCAGTCTGCGCTGTCATCAGAAGGAGCAAGTGTGCGACCCTGCATCGCGGCGTATTTTGCATAAACGCATTCCCTGACGACTCTCTCATCATCTTTGGAGAAGGAGGGTTCGTGTTCTAATATTTTCTGAACGAGCGGTAATATCACGAAACACTTTTTATCCTCTATTGATGAGAGGAATTCTGCCTCCATCCTCAGATTTCTATACTGATATGGGAGATAGTCGTATTGTTTAGGGGTCCACGCTTTTACTTCAACGATAACTTCTTTAAAATCTTTATAAATTGCGAAAGTCGTGTAAATGTAACTCCCACGCGATTGTGTTTTTATAGAGTTGAAATCCCCGAGTTTATCTATGACCCTCTCCCTGAACTCCTTTGTGAAGCCACTTTCAATTCTTGCAAATTTCGCATCAAGCTCTGGGAAAGGATATTTTGAGCGGGTGTATTTCACAGCTTCGTCAAAACTGTTAAAATGTCTGATTCTTCTATCAACTCTGACTGGCTGATAAGTTGCAAGTAGATTTACAACAAGTTCTTCAGCATATGCCCCGATGAGCGGAGCCCATGTTCGTCGCGAGGTCGTCGTCGTTCTCGTTCTTAACCCCATCGTTTTGATTGACAGCTTCGCGGGGCAAGCCCGCGCGGTTATATAATCAGCCTTCCACACCCTAAGTAGATCCATGTTTTCAACTAAGTATAGGTTCTTTTAAATCATAATGCTTTTTTATAAAGCAGCATTATTTATAACATATGACAGCAGATGCCGCCTCCTCTGTGATCTCTATAACGATACGCGTCCCAGAGGAATCTCTTGATTTGCGGGAAGGATCAAACTATGTATCAATACCTGTCGCTAATTCTCGCAAGTTCTCAGACATACTTGAAGATGCTGATGAAGTGTGGCGTTGGAGTATTGATGAGCAGAGATGGATTTCCGCACGTGATGAAACCCCTGTTTGTGGGCAAGGATACTTAATACGACCTGTTTCTGAGGGCTCATATACTTTCAAAGGTAATTACTGTGATGTGACTCTCAACGATTTAATAACAATTTTTGAAAACATGAGCGAAAATTCATGGGCTTTAGTAGGGGTAGGGAAGGATGCTGTTGATTATGAAGGTAGTGTCATTGACGGATGTGTATATGAGTATGACTATGATGCACAAAACTGGGTTCCTGAGACCTCTAAGACCCTGTCCCCTAAAATTGCATATTTTATTTACAAACCTGCGGAGGCGCCTTACTCAAGAGATATTACGATAACTGAGCAGTCAGGTAATGATTTAGAAGATTATGCAGTTCTCATAGAATTAGATGAATCATTTGACTATTCAAAAACTCGCGAAGATGGTAAGGACATTGTATTTTATGATGGAGATACAAAATTAAAGAGATTTATAGAGGAATTTGATACTGTTGGTGAAAAGGCTAAGATATGGGTTAGAGTGAATATCGCTGCGAATGAAACTAAAACGATAAAGATGAAGTATGGATCTGGCGTAGAACATCCCAATGATGCGGACACATTCACAATATACGACGGATTTGAAGAGGGACTAAATGAAGAGCTGTGGGATCTCCCTCAGAATTATGAGCGAAAGGAGGATGGATTTGAAGGGGCATACTATCTGAGAATATATGGTGAGCTTGCATCAAAGAAGCAAATACCATCAAACGTAGAAGTCAGATTTGCTTCGTATTTAGAAACATATCTAAGGACGGACGGTGGTGTGTTTTATACGAATCTATACGCGGGCGCAGATTATGTGTCTCTTGAGCTATCAAGCTCACGTTATGCTCTCGTTGAATCAAAACCCCCATATTGGATCGCCAGGAAGGATAACCCACCAAACCCGACAGATGTGTGGAAGGAAGTGTGTTTCAAGAAGTTTGGCACTTCTATAAGCGCAGATGTAGGCGGAACAACTATATCTGGGACTGCATCAACAGATTACAACGTGAATACTTTAAAGTTCTTTATGAACTATGACTGGGGGCGTATTGATAAAATTATTGTTAGACCTTATACAGAGCCAGAGCCTTCTGTTATAGTAGGGGAAGAGATAACTCCGAGACCTCCAGAGAAATGAAGTGGAATGTCATAGTCGGAGGAGGGATGGTTGCAGCTGCGCTCTTTGGTGCGTATTATTACTTCGTAGAGTTTAGCAGAGACACGAGAGAGGAGACGGCAATGATTGCGAGAATTCTTGTAAGCGATGAAGAGAACCCTGTTTTGGGGGTAGTGCACACGATGACATGCACAGAAACAAATCCATGCGCCCTGCATGTGTTTGCATGGTTATATACAAGCAAGGGTTATCCATTACAAGGTTATGATGTTGATGTTCTACACGAAGGATACACAATTGACACTCTGAAAACAGATGCCGATGGAAGATGCGGGATTGTATGGGTCCTCTCTCCAGAGGATTTGCATGAGGATAAGGTGACATTTGTGATCTCATTCAGATTCAGAGGCTCATCTGCATATAAACCATCACAATCAAATGAAGTGCGCGCTACTTTGATAAAAGGATAAGATAAAAGGATAAGAGAGGGGTGGAAATGGCAGAGCGGGAAGATATAATATCAGGTCTGAAATTCGGGGTGGGTGTTGGTGCATGTGCAATAGGAGGTTATTTAATTTACAAATATTTCTTTGAAAAAGAAAAAAGCCCTATGATAGAGTGGCTTGAGCGAGAAGCTATGGCTACGGCTGCTGATATCTCTGAAGAAACTGATAAAATACGGAAAGGTGAGGAGATAACTGATAAAGATGTTGAAATCATTGAATCAATTTACTTACCCAAGCTTGAATATACTAACGAAGAATTACAATCAATAGGTGTTTCTCCAATAGAACTGCCACCAAAATATGAAACTATGTCAAACGAAGAGAAAGTTCTATATCTGAAAAACGCAACGCACTCTGCACTACGAAATCTTGCATGGTGGTATAACCCCCCCTGGTATAAACAGTTATGGGAGGGGTTATTATCGTTCGGTGTGTGGGTTCTACTGCCAGCAGGGACACTACTGCTCTTCTGGAAAGGAAAAATACCAGAATTTGTCAGGAAAATTAAGAAAATCTCTCCGCCAAAACGCACAAAGATATTTAATGTGCTTGATCATAACAACAACAGCATTAATTTCAAAGCAGAAATTGATGGTGTGTTATACACCTCTGATTATCCTGGAAATCTTGAACTTCCACTTAAACATGGAAATCATGTGATAAATATATTTGCAGAAGGTTTTAAACGAATAACAGATATTATTGAAATTGTGCCAGGCACGGATCCTGTTATAAACAGATATACTCTTGATCCTATACCAAACCCAATGACAGGGGAACCTCTACCAGACGAAGACCCGCAGGATATTGTTGATACCACCCCTATATCAATACTGTCTCTAATCGCCGCCATGCTTGGGACAACGGTCAAATGGATGCAGGAACATCCGCTTGAAACTGCAACAATAATCGGAGTCACGGCAGCTCTTGCATTTACACTATTGACACCTCTCCCAGGGGATGAGGCAGCATGTGCGATGTGGGCGTCATCAGTATTCGCAGGAATGGGTCTAAATGTTGGATGGCTTGATTTGATAACAAATATGCCAAGTGATGTTGTAAAATATTTTGGAGGAGGTGTGTGATCTGACACAGATGGAAGTTAAGATGATACCTAAGATAGAAACAATAGCAGCAGGAGTTACTGCAACTGCACTATTAATAGCAGGAGATTATATCAGTAAATATAATAAAAATGCAGGATTAGCTATGCAGTTATGTTCATTTATTCCAGCGGGTTATGCAATTTATACTCTTCTTACAGGAGAAGCATTCATACTACCTCCAGAATTATGCACTCAGACATTTAAGATCGTAGATGAGGAAGGTAACGCAGTGCAATATGCTAAAGTTAGTGCCTATGGTGTGGGATCATGCATAACGAATGAGAGGGGGGAGTGCTCTCTAATACTGATGACAGGTAAAAAATACTCAATTAATGTGATAAAGGAAGGATACACATGCTCTGTCTGCCCAAAAGAGATTATCGCATGCACATCCACCCCCCTTAAAATTGAATTAAATAAAACTCCTGATCTAATAATATTCAACAGTTTAGATATAAAAACAGTGCCTATGGTGTGAAAAATGATATGTCCAGATAAGATAAAGATAATAACGGATGATCTGTATGAAGTCACCGTCAAATATACATGCACAGATGTAGGTAAAGAATTTCAGATAGTAATTTTTTATTTTGATAAATATGGCAATCCCTTAATATTTGAGCACAACAATTATGATTATTATGTTGGTATAGCATCAGATGTGCTAACCTCTGCCCCTTCAAAAACTGAGACATTGCGAGGGCACTTTCCAATTTGTCATCCAGGTTCAGAAATTGTTGCACTAACATGTTCATTACACATTTTAGCAACTCCCTTTAAAATGGGCGAATATGGGATCTATCATCGTATTGCTATTGAGCATAACGGATTATTCTGGGTAAGTGGTTTCAGAGTGCAGGACTTATCAGATACATTAACTAAAGCAGAGGCATATGGAGGGGATTCATGTAAAGATGTTGTTGAGTTTGAATTATTACCCTGCCAGAGCTGAGATACAAAAATCTCAATAGCATACCTCCGCAAATATAATTTTTATTTATATATAATAAATATAAAGAGAGGTGATGGGTTAAATGGTAGAAAAGATGGAAGAGAGGAGAGCGGTAATTGGAGGGTTGGAATGCGATATAAAGGAATTAAGATCTATGACAAGGGAGGCTGTAACTCTCACAGAATTTGCCAAGTTAGAGGTGGATAGTGGTGATTATAAAAGAGCGAGGAAAACGCTTGAAGAGCTATTCTCGCTTTTAAGAGAAGCACATGATAAAGCAGCACGCTGTCTTGACCTATATAGAGGGGAAGTGCTGATAATAGAAGATATGCTGCGAGACAGGGAAGAGAAAAACCCCTATCAATAGTAATATCTGTGGCTGGGGGATTATATTACTACATAAAAAGAAAAAGGCGCTGAGGTGATAGAATGGGGAAAAAACCATTTTGGCGCTCAAAAACATTCTGGGTAAACCTCATAGCAGTGATAGGGATAATGACGCAGACGCAGTTCGGGTTTGTGATTTCACCTGAGGAGCAGGCAGCTCTATTAGGCGTGATTAACCTGATCCTGCGTGCTGTGACGAAGGAGCCAATTGGGTTATCTTGATTTGCGCATATTTATATATAAAAAATAAAAAGAAGTGTGATGATGGGTATAGTTGAAGTAGTAGGGCAGGAGTATCACGCAGAATATGGAGACTGCGTGCTCGCCAATGCGGAGAGCGGAAGCATAACAGTCGTGCTACCTGCTCCTATAAACCTCATAGAATTTCTCCCAAGTTGCGATAAGCTCAGCAGATTGAAAGACTACATGAAGATTGTAGAGAGTATGTATGTTTATGTCAAGAAAGTTGATGCGACTCATAACGAAGTCGTTGTTGTTGCACCTACCTTAAAAGAAGGTAAAGGGAAAATAGTGCTAAAAAAGCAGTTTGAAGAGGTCTGGCTGACTACCGATGGTGAAAGCTGGTATATAATGTAAGAGGAGATATAATATAATAGAAGAAAGGATGACAACTCTTACAGCAGTATAATTCTTTCACCTATAAAGTAAGTCCCGTTTCTAGAACGCACTGTGATAGAACCATATATGATATAATAAAGGAGGTGAGTGATAGGGTGATGGAGGAAGAAGGGGTTGTAAGGAAGGGCGAGAAAAGAGGTGTTGAGTTTGAAATAATAACTTCAGAGGAATTTGACAAGCGTTATCAGCGATACGGGAGTTTGTGGGAATCTGATAATTGTGTAGAGGTAGTGGGTTATTTCACAATACATGCAGTGTTTATATGGGGGGCACCAGCAACAACCAGAAAGATTGTGATAGAAGACCAAAAAGATGAATGGAAGAAGTGCCGATACATAATGTGGTGGCTTGGATATACCATACTTGGTAAGTGCTCCTCAGATGAGAAAGAAAAACCAGAATGGCTCTATGATGAAGCCACATACTATCTCCATTGCCAGTATGATATCTTTGGATTGTTACCAATGAAATGGGAGCTGAGAGTATGTGATGAGGAAACCATCAACCGCATCCGAGAAGGGAAGATAGAGGAGAGTAGGTTGAAATACAAAGTTAGGAGGGTGCTTGCTGAGAGACTTCATATAATACAGCTTGAAGCAGATGAGAAAGTAAATGTAGAAATCCTTGCAAACAAGGAGAAGGTATGCAGTCTCTCTCCGTTTAAGAGAGGAAAAATTGTTTTGCTGGAAATCAAAGATGAATAATAGAGAGGAGATGTCAACTGAATTTTTCTGGGATAAGGAGAAGAGAAGGTCAATCTTCACAAGATATGCAGGTGGCTTAGATCCACAGATTGACTCTGCAAAGCACCTCAGATATGTTTTTAATAATATCGAGAACTTGGTGGCATTCTTCACGGCAGAGGATAGTGCCATCATCTACGACGAATATGACACCCCCTGGACAGTAGCATCGCTGCGACTGAAGATTGTAAAAGACGGAGTTATATTAATTGATATAGGTGAGGATGGATGGAGGGGAAGGAGTGGGCAAAATGGAAAGTGAAAACTGAGAAGATGCAATCCTATGAGTTGCTCAGTGGGCTTCTATTCTTCCTTACGGGCATACTTTCGTTCTGGACGTTTTTTGCACTCTCTTCTTTAATTGAGAAGTTGCTTAAGTATGGTTTCTATGCTTTTGATGTGGAAGGAGTGAGTGATCTGATGGCTGGAACGCTGACAGTAATGTTTCTCACAATTCTATGCTTTCTCGGCGGGTTGCACTGTTATAATAAGGCGAAGGAAATTGAGGAGGAAATTGAGAGTGAGGAAGAATGAGTCTCTCTTTCTCTCTCTATTATATATATAACATAATAGAAGAAGCAAGTCCTCTCTTTCTCTCTCTGTCTGATTGGATAAAATGGGAAAGGAAAAGGAAAAGGGGAAGAAAAAGAAAGAAAGAAAAAAAAATCAAAACTCTACATACTTCTCGCTCTCCCTCTCCAGCCTCTTCAGATCCTCGTCGTCAATGTCCAGCTCCACCGCCAGCCTGTTTATATTTCTCAATATTGCAGCGACATCATTTAGATGCCTTTTCATCTCCGCATATAGGAAAATAATTAGTGCTTCCGCCTTCACTCTCTGCCGCACTTTCTCACGCTCGTCTTCTCTCACCTTTTCCAAAATCTCTTTCGCCGCGTTCATTTTCCTCTATCAAAGTGAAATTTTATTCACTTCCTCTATCTGCTTTCGTGGATCAGTTGTTATATACCTGAGCACAGCATCGGACCATCCAAAGATAAAGTAGACATCTTCCATCTCTGGAACGGGATAATCTCTGTATGGGAGCAGAGTGACAAGATATGCTACGCACTCTGGAGCTATTTCTTTGTAGTCTGTCCATGCCTCTATGAATGGTCGCCCGCGCCACTCCTCATTGTCTGTGAAAGCTATGAAGTAATCAACACGCTCTCTCTTGCGGATCAGCCACTCCACAGGTGCGCTAAGTGATGTGCCGCCCCATGCACCAAAGCACGACGCTATTTTCATTATTGTGTCCTTTTCGTAGATTTTAGCGGCAATGTCTTCTCTGACCTCTTCATCAAACGGCAGGACAATGGGGAGTTCACGACATTTCTTAATCAGGCATGCTGTGAATATGCCAACCACATCGCAACATTGCACCACGCTGTAATCCCCCGTCAAGTTGGAGGACATTGAGCCGCTGACATCGGATGCGATTGCTACCTTACCTTCAAGCGCTGGCACATTGGCAACACTCTTTTCAAGTGCAAGCGCAAGTGCATGCTTCAGTCTATCTGATCCTCTGAAGCCTTTAAGCATTCTGTAAGCGATGAAAAAGCGGAACGGAAAGAGCTTTGAATGTCTTATTGCGTTGTCGTCAGTTATCCTGCGCACCGCATACTCCAGATTATCAGGATTGTTGAAAACTCCATTTCTGCCAAAGTTGTTCAGGTTGCGAATAAGGTTGAAGTATGGTGCCTGATACAAGAGTGCTTCCCAGATTCTTGGAGTCATCTTTCTCACCGACCCTGTGACAACCTCATAAGGGAGCGCTCCACTGTTGATTGCTTCAATGATCTCTTCTTCGTTCTCGCTGGTTTTAACTATCTTTAAGTATCTGAGTTGCTCTCCTTCATGCTCCTTCTTCTTGATGTATCTAATGACACGAGGATTTACTGATTCGTGCGGATGTGCGATGTTGATCATGTCCTCAACAGCTCGTGGATACTTCATCGCATGATATTCCTCCATTTCAGCGATTGCTCTGATTATTTCCTCTTTCAGCGCCCTTCCAAGTCCCTTCCTTATCTGCTGAGATCGGCAGATGTCTATGAACTGCTGCCAGTCATGCGGGTTCTTGCAGATACGGGCTGCGATCTTCTTGAACATTGAGGGGTCTCTGCGAGAGATCTCAACAAGCGATGCAATTGGAAGTGTGCGTGTGAAACCTTGCTCGCGTGCGTAAATTGTAGCCTTCGCAAGAAATTCAGTATCCTTGCACTTTCTGAGAACAGAAAGCATCTCAGTGAGATTCTCCTCAGCGTTTACGTAGAAGAGGTTGGCTGTTGAGCCAGTCATGAGCACTGAGAGAACATCTTCTTCAATGGTGCGACTGTATGCGGGGAATTGTTCCCTGTTCAGCTTGTCTGGCTTCGCCTTCTCTCTCAGTTTCCTCCATACAGTTCTCCTCTTCATTCTTACCACCCCATGAGGGGAATGCGGAGGAATAAGAGGGTGAGCAGGGCCCCATACAGAGCGGTGTAGCTCGCCCTCCACCTCCATGCCCCCGCCGGGATTCGAACCCGGGACCTGCCGCTTAAATGCGAAGTAACCACCCCTGCACCTCTCAGAGAGGAAATGGCGGGGCGGTATATAGCCGCTCTTCCTGGCTGAGCTACGGGGGCTTTTTATTCAAAAAATCCTCATAGGTATATTTATAATTAACTCTTACTATAATAAAGCTTACAGTATGCGAAAATTATTTAAAATATGGGATCTCTCAACGTCACCCGCAACTCCCCACGTCGGGTCCCTTGCAACTTCAGACAACAAACAGGGATCTGGTTCGGGCTTTCATCCCCCCACCCAAATCGCCTTCGGCGACTTTAGATACCTGCCAGACGTTAAGTAAAATTCGACTCATGCGTTGAGATTGAAAATATAACTATTAATTAATGGTAAATAGATGATATAGTATGCTCGTAAAATTTGAGATATATAATGATGGTGAATACTGGTGTGCAAGAGGTATAGGAGTAGATATATTCACACAAGGAAAAACACTTGATGAGTTGATGGAGAATATAAAAGAGGCTGTTGAAGCACATTATGAGGGATTATTGGAAAATCAGAAATAGAGGTGCATTCAACTGCCAAAGTCGCCCCTCTCGGGGCCACTTAACAGGAGGATATGTGGCTCTTACAGAGCCTAAATTTACTCTTGCAAGCAAACAAGAGCAAGGGCAAGTTTTTTATATGATACCTCCCTATTTATAATGTATGAAGAGTAGAGAGATATGAACGGCCTGGTGATAATATGCATGGTGATAATATGTCTCATCCGCTACTATCCAATATACGCCGCGTTGTTGAGGTATTGAAATCACAATCAAGAGATAGTGTTCTCTTTATCAATATATCTGAGATCTCAAGACGCAGTAATCTTACACACGTAACAACGAAAGAAATTCTCAGACTTCTTGAAGAGAAAGGGATTATTACTTATATAAAAGAAAATATCTGTCTGTTAAGTAAAGATATAAATATTTTTGATTTAAAACTTTTTGAAAAAGATATGACATACGGATTAGTGGAGAAATCATTATCGTATATCGCAAATAATAATCCCTGCACAATAGGGCAGTTTATGCGAGAGTCTGGGATGAGTGGTCCATCATACATCAGAATTATAAATGCGTTGGAGGAAAGTGATATTATAACACGTATCAGGGCAGGTAAGGTAAAGTATATTTTTATAAAGAACAAAGAGCTATTTTTACAATTATGTAAGTTCTTTGGGATTGAAGTTAGTAAAGTGATGACACTGGACGAATTCGTGAAAACTTATATCTACTCTGAATCTGAATCTGAATCATCTGAATCTTCTATAAATTCTCAAGAAAAATAGGAATATTATAATAACTCCCTCTTCCAATCTATCAACTATCCTTCTCACCATTGCTCTGTGTTTTTTTCAATATATTTAAAATAGTTGATAGAGGAACTGTTTTATTAACCAATCCATGTTCTAATATTGTATCTCTACAAACCTTTGGCAATTCTTCAAGATAGACAGTGATAATGATTCTTTCATTCATTCTTACATCCTTCATCAGCATTCTCCATTTCTGCGATGAACGAGAGAAGGTTTATCAGAATATACTCCTCAATTCCTTCATCCCTGCAATCTCTGATTGATCTCCTTATCAAATCACTCAAGCTACCTTCCTTCTGCAACACACTACCAAGAGCATCTGCTGTTTGTTCATATTCCTCATTTATTCGTCTGAGCACATCTATAACATCTGAAAGTGCTGAAAGCGCTAATTGTATATGTAAATCTCTCTGCTTTGGTTCATCATATGCTTTTAAGATCTCTGCAAGAGCGAATTCTGATTTTAACAAAGTATTTTTCACGATGCATCACCTCCCTCTTTAACTATTAGTATTGCGTCAAGATTGAATTTGTTTAAGAACTCCATCAGCTCTCGCAATCCTTCTATTTCTATATGTAGCAGTTTTATAACCTCATATACTGGTTCTTCCAGCTGGTTAAATATGTGTAATTCTTTAATACACCCAATTAATTCTTCATATATTTTTTTCCTTGTTATTAGTTCGTGCTCCATCGTATCTCTCCCTCCTTGCTCAACAACTGTTTCAGAGTGCGCAGGCATGATACTGATGTGTGCATCAGAAGGAGAGCATCATGAATCTCTGATTTATCATCAATAGATCTGAGAAGTTCGCAGGACTTCTCTAATGCTAATATGGTTGCCTCCAACATGATGGTTACCTCCAACATCATCTCCCTTTTACCGCCTCCATAATATCTCTGCATTCTTCTGCGATAGCGATCAGCAGAGGATCCTCGCCGCTGTTCAGTGCTTTATTCACTTTGCTCACAATACGATACAATAAAGCACTGACAAACTCTGCCTGCAACAGAGCCTTTGTCACCTCTTCATGCGCGTCTAATAATTCGGAGTAGTCAGCGCTTCTTATCGCGTTATCAAGATGAGCTTTCGCACTTTTGAGATGTTGTATCAGAGACCTCATATTTTCCTGCATGTGAATGCATACAAAATCTATTTTAAAATATTTTTCGCTTTTTTTAAAAACGAATGGTTATTTATATTATGCCGCTCGTTGTCGGTGCTCTGTCTGTCGTAGCGGCGCGATGTATTTATATTGAAAGACGGTGTATGTATATCTGACAGATGCAGATGAAGATCAGGTGGAGGTAGATGACTAAATCAGGGATTAAGTCAATTACGGTTGAACCTGCGGAGGAGTCATTAACGATTGATCACTTTGAAGATGCTGCTGGTAACACCATAACCACGATAGAAGAAAACAAAGTATTTTATATCGTGGGATATTATAAAAAAGATGATGAACCTATGGCAAACAAGACGGTGTATGTATATCAGACAGATGTAAGTGGCAATCCTGACTTGACAACAGAAACCTCCGACACTACCGATTCAACAGGTAAGTTTACAGTGTCTTATACTGCGCCAAGTGTAACTACATCAACAGAACTGTATTTCAGAGCATACTCTGCTGATCAAAAACCGTGATAAAAAATGAAAATGAAGAAAGAAACAATAATATTGGGGGTAGCCGCAGCAGTAGGTGTGGGGGTTGCAGCGGCAATCTACTTCAGAGAAGCGGCAGCTGCTGCGGCAGGTGGGCGATTTCTTACACTTAATGTGTCATGCGATGGTTCATGTGTCTCGGGCGAGACTGTAACATTCAGTGGCAGATTGACTGAGAATGGGCGAGGTGTGAGCGGGGAGCGCATATATATAAAGAATGAGACAACTGGAGAGTTAATGGGAAATGCGCTGACGGATGCGAACGGTAACTACACAATAACAAGCACACTTCCTTCTGTGGATGAGGTGACTATATTTCAATTTAGAGCATATACTCAGGATCAATTGTGAGAGGTGATGACTGATGAAACTTAAACTTACATTGTCTGAAGAGGAACCTAGAGAGAGAGAATATCCAGTTTATATTGTTCCATGTTCTACAAGTATAGAAAAAGTAGAAATTTTGTATGGTGGTAGAGAGGAGTATAAAATTCCTGAAACAACAGATAGGAGATGATTATCACCCATGACAAAATCATCTGTGAAATCTATAACTGTTAAACCAGAGCATGCATATGGGCAAGGTAGTAACTTTCTACATAACTGCATACAGATAGGCTCATACAACTATGCAGTTGTTACTCCTATTTATCTGCCAGATCAATCAACGCAATACTTTACATTCAAGGCATGCGCGAAAAACTGGGCAGCGCCTGAAAGTTACAATTTTGTCGGAATATGGTCTGCTCCAGAAGGAGTGACTGAGCCGCGGATAGAAAAAGTTGAAAAATATGATGCAACCGATCAAGATGCAAAAATAGTAGAAATTGAAAGAACATGGGGGGATTCTACCCGTAATTATTGGGACATGTGTTATGGTGCTGGTATATACACATCAGACACTGAATCCCAATTCACATGTTATCTGTGGCATCGAATCTACAGAATAGACGCTGTTGAAGGATATTTACTCATACCCCTCTGGTTTACTAAAGTCCCATACAGATGGAAGCTGAACGAAGGTTTTGATGTGGACTTTACAGTATCCTTAGAATATAGAGGGACGGGCACTCCTTCCTCTAAGTATTGCACAATTACGTTAGTAGATGGAGAGAGTAACTTAGTAATAGATACTGTTTCTTACGATATACCTGCTGGAAGGGGAATGACACAAACGCTCAGCGCTGAAGATGGAGATTTCACAAAAGATATGCAAGAGTTCTATATTAAAGGGGTTATGGAAGGTTATTACATGTTTTCATATCATTTCGTAATAAAAGAATATGATTCAAATGAGACCTCAGGTATCTTTATTTATCCTGGGGAACCTTAGTGATTGTGGTCAAGAAGTCTGTCAAGAAGTGATGCAAATTTTCTGAGGCTCATCTTTTCACCTGTGTGCCAATCTACCACGAGGTAGAAAGGATATTTGCTTGAAGGTTTAAATATTGTTAGTGAGGGGTTATTATCAGGAGGATGGAACGGGCACTGCACTTGAATATATCTGCCACGATCCTTGTATTTTAAAAGAGGTAAAATATTTTTAAGGATTTCGTCATCACTACCAAACCTGACTTCATCAACATCATCACGCAACGCATTCTCAACAGCCAACTCATGCTCCTCTCTACGCTTCATTTCTTCATATAAACGACGAAGAAAGCTCCTGCTAAATATTGTCACAGAGGGTTTTGTATTAAGAATAATTGGATTAAGAATTTTCCAATTCATGGTGTCTGGGTGCATGGAGTAAAAGCATCTTATTGTATGTTTAGTTTTCACGACAGATGTATCTATATGGTCTCTCTCCTTTGTCAGATTTAATATTTTATCAAATAAGTAATTGCGTAGTTTATCCACCTCTTTTGAATGAGCAAACTCCTTTACATTTGCATTTTCAACACTGAAAAAAGCGTGTATGTGGTAACCTCTCCTGCCACTAAATCCCATGACTGGTTTTATTCTAAAAATTGATAATGTTTTTAAGATAGACTTTGCAACCTTCCATGACTCTAAGATAGACTTTGCGATCTTCAATGACTTAACAGAGTCCCAATCATCATCGGAGTTACAATCTATATCAAATACAAGCTCGTTTGGGAGCACTCTATAATACAGAAAGGGGGCATACATTCTCTCATCGCCGTATCTGAAGAGGCGAGAATATCTTTTAAGGTGATCTTGACATTGAAGTTCTGTATCATAAATACCTATGAGAAAATTGAGATAATCCACTCTTTTATACAAATACGACCACTCCTCCTCCGTAGGTGGGCGCCCCCATACTTCTTCAACTGTTATTTTCCTCAGTGGGATAACACCACTCCCATATCTTGTCATTATCATCACCTCTCTCAACTGAGACAACACGCTTCTTAAACCACTCAGGTATCTTGTGTTCAAATTGTTTGTATAGTCGTTCAAAACACTCATCAACAATTATAGTGATGGCAAAATCATTAGGAGATCTCGCATTACGACCACAAGCTTGTATTAATCTATGTAAAGCATCAAGGCAATACCATTCATCAAAGTTTTTCAATTTTTTCTTTATCGCAGCAATTCGTGGATCTTTCAAATCAGAATATGGCACTTTAAGCACAAATTGTAGTGCGACTTCAGATAAATCATATCCATGTTCCATTGCCACTCCTATCAAAATATCATAATCCCCTTTCAAAAATTTTGTGATTGCTTCTGTCTGCTTACCTCGCTCCATTAAGATGGCTTTGCGATCTTTCAACATATCATATATGTATTTGCCATGTGTGTGTAGATTACCTGCATGAATTATTACTCTAACAGATGTTAAATTTGAAACAAAATCGCAGATCTCTTCTATAAAGGATGCAGCTTTCTTCAGCACATTATTATCTTTTGAAACAGATCTCATGCTTAAATTTGCAATTTTGGCAGATATTACACGCTGCCTGAACGGATGCTCAAAATATACCTCTTTTGCATGCTCACTCTTCAATGTAGCGCTAACGAGACACACCTTTTTACCTGCAAAAATTCTCCGTGCTGTCTCAATAGGATCTTCAAAAATCTCTACATATGTTCTATTTCCTCTGATATATGTTATTAAATTACCACAACTTTCGTAATATCTTGTGAAAAATTCAATCTTTCTAAGCTTTCTGGTCAATTTATTCAACTTTGCGTTCAACTTGACTAATGTGTCAGAATCTCTCTCTTCCTCCATTAGAGAGATCAGATGCTCACATTCCTCACGTGTTTCATTGTAAATTATATCAAGCACAACATCAACATCTTCCTCTCTGTGAGAGATTTTGTGAGAGATTTTGTGAGAGATTGCAGATTGTATGGATTTTAAGGTTTCATCAGCCTCATCCACTATTATAAACTCAGCATCATGTAAAAATCTGAAGAAGTTTCCTTGATTGAGGATAGGACAGCAATTTGCATCTTTTAAAAGCTCGCTTATCTTATACTTCTTCTTTTCATATGGACAATCATCACAAGGGTATTCCTTATATTCCCCGTTCAGGAGGAAATACCACCTACCATCCTTGCGAAATTTTGCTGCACATGGAGACACCTCTCCCTCACGCTTGTTGCACTCTTTTGAGCGCTCAAACAGAGGAATTAAGAGAAAAGGCATCTCATATGATGAGATCTGTATCTGAAGTCCGTTGCGCGGGACTATAACAATTGAAGGTAAGCCACTTTCATACGCAGCAGTCAGATATACAGCAGTCTTTCCTGTGCCAGTCGGCGCGCTGAGTATGCTGAAATCAGAACTGAGAATTTCTGAAATAGCTTTATTGTGATGGAGTCTCGCTCTCTCAAAAGGATATGATTGAAATATTTTATCCTCATATTCTTCGCTAACTTCATCGCTGTATGCTGCAATAATCTCCTGCTTGATCTTAGATATGTCATCGTCTGTCATCCTGATCACCATCAGCGAGATCCAGCAGATATTCAAACAGCTCACGATACGTGCCGAAATTCTTGCGCTCCTTGAGGGATACGAGACGCTCTTTGATGTCTTCATGTATAAGAAGAGATACAAACCCCCTCACACGCATCACCTCCATCCCGCTTCACATCTTCTTTCTTTCTTTCTTTCTTTAATAAATAATTTAATAAATAAATATGTTGATGGATGGATGGGGGAGAGGAGAGAGAGTGCAAGCATCACTTCTCAGTCGGGCTTGGAAAAGGTAATCCTCTTAATCTCCACAGGAATTCCCTCCTCTCTATCACCGCTAACATAACCTGCCTTTGTTAGTTCAGAGATTATCCACAACAATGAGGCGCTCATCCCTGCAACAATAATCGCCCCCGCAACCGTCTCTTTTTGCATCTTTCACCTATCTATATTATGACTTTGTTATAGAAAATCCCGTAACTTCTACTTCTGGCACGGGGCGAGACACAGTTATTTGATCCGTAAATATTTCACTATCATATACATTACCTATCCAGTTATACATAGAATTTTCTTCTATACCTACAACATATGTAGAACTGTCTATTGTCCATGTATGAGTTATCAAGGAGGTTTTAGGAGATACACAAACAAAAACGCCGTATGTTTTAGATTCTGATGGTTCAATAACAACTGCGGAAGGTATCGTGATTGACGATTCTTCACCTGGTGATGGTAACCCTGTATCCTTAACGGCACCCCAGACATATACAGTGGAATCTGCGCGATAAGCTTGCAATACAAATCCCTCCTCCTTATAATAGCCGAACATATAGCCAATCGTTATTTCTGTCCCTGATGGTAGGTTATTGTTTATATATGATATTTTTCCTTCTATTATATCTCCTGGCTCAGTTTCAAGTTGAGGAAATATTGTTTTCCTAACTTTTATGTTTTTTTCAGCCATTCTGTGACTGCCCCCTTTTCTTTCTTTTTTCAATCTATTATTATTGTGAGAACCTCCTCATATATTGCATGGTCATATATAGTAGGTAAAAAGGCCATAAGATCTTCATAATTTATACCGATTTGACGGCCATATCTTGTATCAATATCAAAACGTTCTTCAGGGATTGGCCCTACAAAAATAAAAGCATCTAATGTGATGGTGTGCGCACTGGATAGTGCGCGTGTAAGGATTGTGAGCGAATTTTCTTCTCCTTGTGCTTTTGTTCTTCCGACACCATGCGTCCCATATGCATATATTGTTGAATTCTTTGTGTATGTTGCAATGTTGAATCCTCCACTATCTTTGCCAAAAACAACCCCAACATAAATTAAAGTGTCTTCTTGTAGCTTATGATTCTTGAAATATATTTTGCATTCAAGGGGATCATCTGGTTGAACCTCTAATGCAGGAGGGATGGAGGGTTTGGAGATTGTATCACACACCTCTAATGCAGGAGTGGAGGAGGGGTTGAAGATTGTATCACACTTTTCCACTGTTATATCTCCTATCCTCATAATCATATCACCCCTTAAGTTCAACGATCATTCTGAAGTCTATCTCCTCACTGACGGGCACACCTGTTTTACCTATTAAACCAATACCTATGTCATAATTCCCTGCATCTACGGGATAGGAACCTGTGAAATTGATAGGAGAATACCAACTGCTCAGATTTCCTCCGAGCATGCCGAACACAGTGTTGTTCTTCCTAATATACACTGTGAGATGTGGATTTCCTAAGGCATCAATTTCAGCATCACTCAGGGAGAGAACATCTAAGTGCACAGTTAAATTGCAAGGAACATCTGTTCGGATCACTTCTTCATACCACTCTGAAAACTCATACTCTCCTTGTAATCCTCTAAGATGTAACTCTATGTAAGATACATTTGCGTTCAACGGTTGAACCACTCCATAAACACTGGTATAATTCAAAAACTGAATCGCTGGAAAGGTTGCTGTGCCTCCTAAAAGCAGTATCAACGCAATGCATATCCGCTTCCCCCTCTGCTTCATCAAACCCTCCCCCATAGTAGAATAAGGTAAGTTATATAAATACCTGCCTACACTCGCCCATCCATCTATTACCCAATTAAAATAGCTCAACGAAAGCTTCTATGAAATCCTCCAATGGTTCTTCCAAGCTTCCATCTTCATGCACATTTATCTCTTTTATCTCTGTCCATGATTTTTGCTCACTTCTGATGAAGTGATGAAACTTCACATCATCGGAACTTATATACCCTTCTTCAATTTCCTTTAAAACTGTATGTATTATTGTCTCAGAGTGAGTGGTAAGAACTAATGTCAAATTCTTCTCTTTCACGGCTTTAATTAGATTCTTCATCAACTCTATTTGCATTACAGGATTTTTATGAGATTCAGGTTCCTCTATCACAATTAATGAATTATTTTTTGCTTTTGATACCATTAGGTTTAAGATTGTGTAATCCACAAGTCCTGATGGAGAATCTTTCACCTCAGATATTGGATAAGTAGCCAAAAGAGATGATCTGAGAGATGGATTAATAGCTGATAAAAATGCTGAAAGAAGCTTGATGGTCTTTTTCTTCTCTTCTTTTGACACTTCATCTTTCATAACAGAACTGAGAAAATCTGACAATGCGCTGTAGGTTAGTAGTAAACCGTATCTTCCAGCTATTGCCATATACGTCTCGCTCCAAATTTGGTCTTTCTTTTTCACCTTCAGTCCATCAGAATCGAGAATTATAGAGGATTCCCTATCATCGGATTTCAACGAAAGCTCTAAAGGATACTTCCTATCTCCGTTCTCAATTCTTACAAGAGATTGCAATCTCTCCCCAAATAAAGAACTTACTAAACTCTCTGGATCTTTTTCATGCAAACGACCGAGCATATAAATCGCATAAGCGACGCTGGATTTCCCTGTGGAATTTTTACCAAAGAATATATTGATTTTTTTGCTTAATTCTATTTTTTCATCTGCTATGCATCTCCAATTTAATATCCTTAATTCCATTTCTACCACCATATCCTGCCCTCTCTCCTCTCTCCTATCCACCTCCATACCTCCTATCATGTCACAGCTTAGTTTTCTTGAACCTCCACAAGTTCTGGGACTTATTATATATAAGCAAGCCCTCTTCTGTTAATTGTTGAACTACATCCCACACTGCTGGATACGCTCTCTCTCCTTCGATCAATTTATAGGACCATGCGAGTCTTGCAACAGTCCCCAGATCTATGGGGGTTAGTTCAATATGTTGTTCCGCATATTTAATGATCAACTCTTTCAGAGATTGAGGATTAGTGGGACCTTCTACGATCATAGAAGCTTCTTGTAAGGTATTGGTTAATTGCTCATAGAATGTTGATATGGCCTTCTGAATGCTAAGTTGCTCAAGAGGTGAGAAAGTATCTTTGAAGCGCTCAGCTAATGCGAATGCGAGAAAATTTGAGAGTGAGACGACAGGCAGATCAAAGAATGATAATCCTGCAACTCTGTAAGGTAGAAATATATTTATCACTCTTGTGTCTGATACAAGTGGAAATCTGACAGCGCCGAACATATTTTTAATTTTTGAAGCTTCAATAGATCCCTTGCTGCCGTATTCCATCAATCTCTCGGCTCTCATCTTTAATAAATTTTCAAGCCCTATGCTCTTCAGATAATCAGCTATTCTATACACAGATCTCATGATTAAATCAGTTATCACATAGCGTGAAGCCACTCTTACAGTTGTTATACGCCCTTTAAGAGATGGAATATCTAACTCCTCCTCGTCCATGAACAGGGTTGATTGCCTAAGCGGCACATATTCTTTTGGTTTATAAACAAATTCAACATTTGAACTGAGTGCTTTTTGAATCTCAAGACGTAATTTAAAGGATAAAAATGATGGAAGATTGACTGTTGTGTGATGATCTAATGTCATTGAATATTTGAATACTGTGCCCTCTTCCACGTAGTCTTTCATTATACTCGCGGGGACATATAATTCAACAGTCATCCTCCTCTATCCCTCCTCCACAGTATCCGTAATCAGCCGCAATCTCCTTAACTTTATCTCTCTGCCTTCAACACCTATCTCAAAGAAGTCCCCATTTCTCACATTCAGCATTTCAACAATGCTGCGCGGTATGGTTATCACTATGCTGTTCCCCGCGACCCGCGCCCTAACTATCTCTCTCATCCTCATGTTACAATATTCCAAAATCATTATATAAATATATCACTCATATCATCGTTGGTGGGGGAGGAGCGCCTGCCAAACCCCCGCCCCCTGCCTACGCAACATTTATTTATATTGTTAGGAAAATATCTAACAATATGAGCGAGGGGGATGCGGCATCTGGTGTAATATCTATTATGATAAGAGCAGCACCAGCTTTCAAATATTATCGCTCGATCTATATCACAGAGCGGAGTGGAAATAATTTGACAGACTATCAGGTTCTCGTTGAACTCAACAGCACGAATTTCAACTTTGCGCATGCTCAAAGTAATGGTGAGGATATAAGATTCACCAACGAAGAAGG
>JAOQIN010000086.1 GCA_026134085.1 Candidatus Methanoxibalbensis ujae | reverse complement strand
ATGATTGCACCTGACTGTCTTCGTCACTTCCATTTAACTTGACTCACCCACATCCCCTTCCGCTCATTTGAAAAGGATGGGATCGGCAGCAACATCATCCTAAATATGCACTGAGCGCTAAGGGCTGATGGTTCAGATGCTGATGAAAAGCTCAGTATCGTGAGGCAGTAATTCATCAGAAGTGGCGGAGAGCACCACTTCTGCGCTGCTGGTGCTGCGGGCGGCGGATGGAGGCAGCGAATGGAGGCAGCGAATGGAGGCAGCGGATGGAGGGAGAAACATGATAAGAAATGACAGAAACACAGAGGACAGAAAGGAGAAAGGGACTGAGGAAGGAGCGCCAATATCACATGTGCTCGCATCTCCCGGCATGCAATCAGAATCGGCTCGCATGATGGAATATGAAAATGAAAATGATTATGTGAAAGAACTGGCAGTGCAGGCTGAACCGGATTTTCCTCACGAGAAGCGTGCTGTGAGCGATGTTGCGCCGAAGCCAGTTGTGCTGAGGTCTTTCACGGATGTGCGGACTCAGAGTGACTTCCTGCATATGTTCAGAGACAGATACGAGCGATTGAGCGGCATATTGAGGCATCGTGCGAGGGGAGCGGTGCAGATAAGGGCGTTGATGAACAAAACCTCAAACGGCAGAGGAGGGAGAAGAATCAGAACCGACAGTCGTGATGTTGGTGAGGAGGTGTCTGTCATAGGCATGGTCTCAAGCATGCGAAAAACCGCCAAGGGCAACACAATCGTTGAGATAGAGGACATGACGGGCTATTTACCTGTGATCCTCAGGCAAAATCTCGCGGAAAACATCATAGAGGATGAGGTCATATGTGTCTCCGGACACATTCTTGAAAGCGGATATCTGCTCGCGAACAGCGTGATAAGACCAGATGTGCCCATTATCCGTCATGACAGACCGCACACTGCCTCTGATCATAAAGTTGAACGCGGGAATTATGAAAACAAGGAGCAAGCGGAAAATGAGATAAGTGGCTCTCCCGCTGTTGCAGTTTTTATATCTGACATTCATGCGGGAAGCAGGACTTTCATGGAGGATGCATGGTGTTCGTTCATCGATTGGATCCGTGAAAATGCAGCTGCAATGAACATCGCCTATCTATGTGTTGCCGGGGATATTGTGGATGGCATCGGCGTGTATCCCGAGCAGGAGCGAGATCTTGAGTTGCGCGATGTTGAGGAGCAATATGCGCTCGTCGCATCATATCTCAAGCGCCTCCCTTCATCCATTCACATAGTGTTATCTCCGGGCAACCACGATGCCGTAAGGAATGCGGAGCCTCAGCCCCCTCTCCCGCAGCACATTCAGAAGATGTTCCCCCAGAACACGATTTTCGTCAGCAATCCCGCATATATCATCATGGGCGGAAGGACTGTGCTTATATATCACGGCCAGTCATACGATGACTTCATCAGCGCAATACCGCGCTTGAAATACGACAAACCAGAGGCGGTTATGATTGAAATGCTGAAGCGCAGGCATGTCGCTCCGATATACGGAAGGTCTGTGTCCGTTTTCCCATCAATGCACGATTACGGCGTCATTGAACCCATACCCGACATCATGCACTGCGGACATACTCATACAGTGGGCATCACATCATACAGACATGTGCTCCTCATAAACTCAGGCACATGGCAGTCGCAGACCTCTTATCAGAAAAAGCGCGGAATTTCTCCTGTCACATGCCGCGCAACCCTGGTAAACCTCGCTGAAATGCGCGTGAAAATGCAAATATTCACTGATGCTCCGGTGTCATAACACCTCGCTCTCCACCCGACGGAGATAGCAGCGTCTCTGTCTGCTTTATCCTCCTCCGTGCAAAGTCACGCAGCTGAGAATAATTTATGCAGCTGAAAACAATTTATATTTTAATGAATAAATATTCATAGGTGGTGAGAGATGTGGTGGTGGCATCCCTGGTGGTGGGGACCGCCGTGGTGGGCAGCTCCGCCGTATGAGCCTTCGCTCAT
>JAOQIN010000085.1 GCA_026134085.1 Candidatus Methanoxibalbensis ujae | reverse complement strand
GCAAAACGGAAGGGGAAAAAGTTGTTGTTGGTGGGCGGTTTGGCACATGTGGGCGTTTTTGGTGCATGAACAAGTTTTGTTGCTGTATTGGGGACTTAGTGCTGGAGGGTGTGCGGTTGGGATACAGAGACAGGATATCTTTGAAAATAAAAAATGTGGATTTTTGGGTGGTTTTGGGTTTGGCATGGGGATTGCATGAATTAGGGTAGGAGGTGCAAGATGTGGTGGTTAGAGTTGATGCATCAGTTAGATGAAAGTGAACAAGAAATTTTGATTAGAATTTCTAAAGTATATGGTATTTCAATTGAAAGAATACTTCTTGATTATATCAGGGCGATGGTGGAGAGCCATCGTCCGTTTTTCTTAAAAGAGTCTCTGTCTGGCCCGGACAGGGACGAGGAAGAAATATAGGGGCGAGGAGGGAAAGATGATTTGGTGCAACGTGACTTTATCAGAGCAAGAAAGACCTTGGACTGCTTGTAATGGGGCGACAAGACAGAGGTTAATTGTCGTCAATACCACCGGTAAGAAACTAAAATCTCCATTTTCCGCCAGAATAGGCTATTTAACTAAAGGAAAATGTTCTTATATCTTTATAAACGAAGGACAGACACAAAAAGACCTTGTTATATGGCTTAATTCCGGATACGGTTATGATGTCTTCGATAAAACCGGTCAGGCTGTAAAACCAATCTTTGAAGATTACAGTGTAGGCGGTTATGGTAATTCTCAGTCTCAATTTGGCATATACGAGTTGAAGGATGAGATTTACATAAAGGAATACACTTACAAAAATAGGAAGCCCCCTGAATGGTTTAAAGTTTCTAAAGAAGGTATTAAGAGAGTAGAACCATATCAAATTCCTTTTATATCTAAGGAAATCATAATAATCTAATAAAATTCTATTTAAGCCCCCGGTGCCCGTTTGGGTGTCGGGGGTTTTTTTTTGGGTTGACAAATGGAAGTTTTTTGTGGTATGCAAGAAGTGTGCCAAAAGGATGGAGCTGTAAATGGATAAGGAAATACAAGACGTAATAGAGTTTTATCATGGATATATGGTGGCGTTAATGGATGTTTGTATGCATTCAAATGATTTAGATGAAGATACGATGTATGACCTTTTACATAGAGCTATCACGCAAATGTTACAAGATATAGAAAGAAAAAGGTTGATAAAAAAAATAAAAAATGAGTGAGTTTAGAGAGATTGATATAGAACTCATAAATCCCCCACCAGCACCTCTTAGACTTGAAGCAGAAAAGACAAATATTGATGAACTTGCAGAATCCATCAAAGCCATAGGTTTAATAAATCCAATCACAATTAAACCAGTTAATGGACGTTATGAAATCATAGCAGGACACAGAAGATTTCTAGCTTGCAAAAAAGCAGGTTTAAAAAAGATAAAAGCCATTGTGGTTGAAGCGGATGATAAAAAAGAAGCACAGATAATGCTAGCCGAAAACCTAGCCAGACACGACTTAACCCCACTTGAAGAAGCATGTGCTTTTAAAGATGCAATAGAGCAGTTAGGACATACTCCAAAATCATTAGGAGAAGCAATCGGCAAATCAAGAGAATATGTCATAAGACGACTAAGAATATTAGATTTCCCAACAGATATCCAAAAGGCACTCCACGAAAGATCAATTTCTCTTTCTGTGGCTGAAGAATTGGCTAGGGTAGATGACCCAGAAACGAGGGCAAGGTATTTAATGAGTGCAATAGAAAGTCAATCTAGTGCGAAAGTAGTCAAATCATGGGTGGATATGTGGGAGGAAGCAAGGAGAAGTGGATTGGAGACGGAAGATTTGCAGTATGGAATATTAACGCCTGTTAAGAAAGACCCGATTCGTATAACTTGCCAAATATGCGGGAGAATGCATCCACCGCAAAGCGTAGTTTCGGTTATTATGTGTAGGGAGTGCATTGCGGCGATAAATGCAATTTTGCGTGAATTGGAGAAGAAGGATGGACGGGATATTGGCGATGTTAATGGTGGCGGTAGTGGTGGAAATGTTTAGGTTGGAAA
>JAOQIN010000084.1 GCA_026134085.1 Candidatus Methanoxibalbensis ujae | reverse complement strand
GTGAAAAGCGGAAGGGAGGTGATGAGAGAAGAAATGGAAGGGAAGAGTAAGATTGCAGGGGCGTTGATTGCAGCAGTCTTAGTGGCTTCAGTTTTCGCTGTGATGATGCCTGCTGCTCTCGGGAAGGTGGTATATGTGCCAGTAAAAACGATACCTCCTTGGACTGCGAATGAAGGAGATAAGGCGTTCATAGATCTTAGTGAGGCAGGCACATACATTGTGCTGATAGGTCAGACGCTCGATTTCAGCGAAACAGGTTTGACGATAATAGGAGTGATGCCGGAGGACATAGAGGGTAGGACATACGGAACAACTTCGCATAACTATGACACAGAATCTTACTTCACGGTAGAGGGCATATATCATGTTGAAGGAACAGATGTGAACCTATCAGTGACGGAGCCGATATTTGAGATAGATGTTGAAGATGAGGCAGGAAAGTCTATTGAATCAACAACGCTCGGAAGCAAAATAACCATAGACTTCTATACGAATCTTATAGCGATAGATAATGTGACAGTTAGGAATCAAATGGGAGACGACATGGTTGAGATATGGTATGAGGATCCAAAAGGACATGAATATCGGGAGTTCTACGGTGACCTATCTGATGCTTTCAACTATGTCATAGATACATCTAACTGGAAATACACGGGAGAATACAAGATATGGGTTGAGACGGCAGATGATGGAGATAAAGCGAGGGATCTGGATCTGAAATCAAATGTGGAGAGGCTTACCGTAAGAGAGTATGAGATAAGCTTAGATGTAGAGAAGAGTGAGCCAACAGAGCAGGAGGATGTGACTTTCACAGTAACAGCTCCTCCATATACGATATTCAATTTCTCAGTGAATCATCCTGAGGATGTCGTCGTTACCGATGGAGGAGATGACCCTCTCAACCTCACAGGACACTCCGACAATGCTAACTATAACGCTCCTACATCCCGTATATACGAGACAAATCTTTCAAATGTTACTGGGATTCCTGCGATATATGAAGAAGGGAAGTTCACAGCGAAGACAGATGAAGATGGTAAGTGCGAAATCGTCATTCGTTTCACGGATGACAGGACATACACGGTCAGAGTATGGTTCAACTACGATAATCCCACGAGTCTGCCGAGTGGCACATATTGGGATGCGGAGGAGAGAGCGAGGGATTGGATAGATGTTGATGTCCAGGAACTTGAGGTGACAATAGATCTGACGCCAAATCCTGCGGAAGTGGGAGAAGATGTCACAATACATGGATATGTTCCAGCTGGAAGCACAGTTGATATATACATAGATGAGATCTTGGAGTTCGACGATGTTGCAGTCACAGACAACGAATTTGAAGAGATATGGGACACTGAGGGACAAACAGCAGGCGGGAAGGATGTGAGAGTATATGTTGACTGTCCATACAGTTATACGCATGAGGATGACCTAAATAATATACCGGAGTTTGCGGATGAGGACGGGAGCGCCACGCTCATGTTGATCGCTCCCGGATTGAGCTGCGATCAGGTGACAAGTGTTGTAGCTGCGGAAGATGATGATTACACGGTGATAGGAAATGCAACAGGTGTTGACGAGGTTGACATCATAATTGTGGGTCCTGATGGATACGAAGGCAACGGATTAAGCGTTAGAAATGGACTTTATATAACAACAGGCTCGGTAGCTGAGGACAACACATTTGAAGAAGATATAATGATACCAGATGATGCGGATACAGGCAGATATGTGTGCATCGTCACATCACCGGGCAGAGATGGACAGTATGGCTCTTCTGACAGCGGAGAAGGGGACATTATGGGCGCTTTGATGTGGGAATATGGATACACCTCGGAGGCCGACTTTCTAAAATGGATAAAGGGCAGAGATCCTGATCAGGTCTTGAGTTTGGTGAAGGGTGCAACCGTGGACAAAGCAGGGAGCGATGACCTCATGTGTGTGTTACACTTCAAAGTGGAATCGCCGTATGTGAGGTTCAATCCTGTTGAGAGTGTGCCAGTTGGAGAACCTTTGAATGTGACAGGCACAACAAACAGGGAGCCAGGAACAAAAATAACGATATCAACGATTGCTGGACCCATGGATCTGCCATCAGTGGTGACAGAGGTGGAGTGGATATCAAAGGATGAGGCGATATTTGAGGCGACCATTGATACAACAGATGCAATCCCGGGCACATACACGCTCGAAGCAGATGAT
>JAOQIN010000083.1 GCA_026134085.1 Candidatus Methanoxibalbensis ujae | reverse complement strand
CTTTACCATTCGTCCTTTCGCTTTTTAAGGGTTATGGTGGAAAAAATGAACGAAAACGGAGGGCAGGGACGCCCTCCAAATGAACGGCTACTAACGACCGAGATACCGTTTTCGCTTCTCTGCGACCTTTTGACCGAATTTCCTGAACCAGCATTCCACTTGTCGCCTTGTCTCTTTGGGCGAAAAGTCCTTCCATGTCTCGCAGTGTCCCTCTTTCCAGTGCTTAATGAGAATGTCTGCGACCTCTTCGTATGAGTAGCCCCAGAATGCAAGCGTTCCGACGACCCAAGTCCTCTGAAAGTGTGATGCGTCGGGGTCATGGACTACCTCCTTAATCTGCTCCCTCCTCGCCAGTGGAACTTTCAGAAGGCGGTCTATTATGCACTTTGGGGCGAAACGAAGTCCTTTGTTCATCGTTCTGTTCCTCGTTCCGTTCATTTTGGGGCGGTTCCACCGCCCCGTTTTCGTTCATTTTCCTTTCACCGAGCAAGTCCGATACAAGTGCCTTTATGTCTCGCTCTTCGTCAGCGGACAATTGACCCTTGTCGCCCTGCGACTGCTCCAATTGTTCGGCGAAATAAAATAGTTCCCTCGCTATTCGCCTCGCTATTTCCGCATTTGGAACTGTAACCTGCGACTTTCGTCGGTTGATATACTCGCCGAGATAGTCATCTCGCATCGCTTCATACTGCTCAATCGTCAGAAAGCGACCCTTGCGACCTCTGAACGAGTATTCGTAGAGTTTCACCGCATATCCCCGTCGCTGACCGAAAGTTATAAGTTCCGACTTGTCCAATTCCCAAACAGACACGGCTCCATCACCTCCCGCCTTTTTTTCGTCGCCTTACGCCCTTACGACGCTTCCACTTCCATCACCTCCCTTTCGCAAGGGCGAGTAAGGCGACCATGAGGTATTACGAAAGGGCGAAAAAGTAATACGGCGAGGGGTTTGCGAAAACGCCCTGTGAGCCGAGTTTTTCGTGTCCGTGACCCCCGAAAAAAATCGCATGAGACGCACAGAAATGCCCCTCTCGTCAAAGGAAGAGGTCGCCCAAGACATATAATACCTCCCCCCTGGAGAATCGGCGGATTTAAGGGGGGGAAAAGGGGGGGATTATATAGTTCATCGCCCGGGCCCTTAGACATAGACAAAAGGTCAAAGGTCAGAACGGTATTCTGCCACATTTTTCGCACACCCACATTTTAACCGTTTTTTCCCTTTCCTTTTCCGACTCAGGCGTTGGAACTTCCTTATAGGTCAAATGGACGAGTTTGCGACAATAGGGACAAAAGACAAAGAGTTTGCCTTTTACCTTTTCCGAGCCGAACAGGTCGCTATATTCAACGGTAAAATGGGCGAATGTCGCCCTTATGAACCTTGAAGCACGGTCTAATCGCTCTTCCAGTTCCTTTATCTTTTGCTTACATTCCCGTATTTCCGCCCTTAACTTGTCCGCTTCGGTTTCTGTTATCTTTTCGCCTCTTACCGCTTTCGCTATATCACGGGGACTTATACGGAGAACCTTTGCGATTTGGTCATAGGTCAAACCTTCGTCAAAGTAGAGTTTTCGGACAATTTCCACTCGTTCCTCAACGCTTAAACGCCTGAACCGTTGAACCTCTACGGGAACTTGGACGGTAATCACCCTTTCGCCCTTTTCCCTTTCCTTTTCCCTTTCCAATTCCGCCAATTTCGTCTCCATTTCACCTTTCACCCTTATTATCGTTCCTTTCCCTACTTTCGCCCTTATTTAAATATATTTCGGTTGCCGAAAGGGGATTTGAACCTTTACCGACCCTGAAGGCGAAAAAATCGGAAATCAGGGCGTATCCGTTTCGCCCCTCACAATCCAGTAAGGGCGATTAGGCGGTAGGCGGTAGTGTTCAGCGTTTATTGTCCCTTTTGCTTTTCGCTTCCTCCTGCAACACCGAATCCACCGAGCAAATAGCTCATAACGATGCCCGCTATGATGCCAATAGCGACAACAACGAGCAACGGATAGGTCGTGTTCATAATGTTTATCGCTCCTTGCATCGCCGTTTGAAATGGACTGTCGGGTTCAAGGTTCATCACATCGTAGATTTGGGCGGAAATATAGACGCCAATCATCGCAACGATAACCGTTGAAATTATCGCCGTCGCCATATACACCATGTCGTTGAAACCCTTGCTTTTGTGCAAGAGGATTTCTTTCGCCTTTTTCAAAAACGACCTCATTTTGTTCGCTTTTCGCCTCATTTTATCACCTCCCGCCACGCTTTACCATTCGTCCTTTCGCTTTTTAAGGGTTATGGTGGAAAAAATGAACGAAAACGGAGGGCAGGGACGCCCTCC
>JAOQIN010000082.1 GCA_026134085.1 Candidatus Methanoxibalbensis ujae | reverse complement strand
CGGTCTATGAAGGCTTTAGTTTGGGCGGATACATTGTTGAAATAAACCGGACTGCCTATAACAATAGCATCGGCTTTTAATAATGTTGGTATGATAATATTACACATATCGTCATCAATTACGCACTTATCTAACTTTTGACAGGCTCTACAGGATTTACATGGTTCTATCCGATAATCTGCAAGTTTTATAAATTGACCGCCAGCTACAGATAATGTGATTTTTAAAAGGTAATCCGTATTACTGTTTTTCCTTGGACTTCCCGAGATATATACAATGTTCATGGTGGGATATTACCTCCTTCATATTGGAGTGATTGCGTATAACATCCTGCGGGTATGCGAAGTGCCACCGCCTACCATCATTGATAAGTAATACTTCGACGAGATATAAGTTTGGCGCTGGTCATTGGGTGAGGGCGTTAGCTCGAACTGCATATCTGCCTGTTATCGGAAGTTGCAGTGCTCAGTCATAAAATAAACATCATTATGTCCATAAAATAGCATTGACAACCCTCATTGAAATTCTTATCATCTTTATACGATGTTTGGAGAAAAGTTAAGAAGGTTAAGGGAAAAGGCGGGGTTGACGCAAAAAGAGCTTGCAGAGATGCTCGGACATTCATCAAACAGCTACATTTCAGACATTGAAAAAGGATTGTTTTAGCTCTCAAAAGAGAAATTGAGAAAGATCGCGAAGACTTTAAGAGTTCCAGGAGCTTGAAGATATGCTTTTTGAGGAGAAACTTAAGGAACTCGGAATAAAAGAGAAAGAACTTCTTGAGCTTTTCAGGGAGATTCCGAGAATGCCAAAAGAGGACAAAGAAGCGATTGTCAAAGCGTATCTCGAGATAAAAAGAAGAAAGCAAAAATGGAGTGGATAATCAAAAAAGCGAATGAGATCAGGGAGAAGTATGGCACGGATGACATTGAAGGACTCGCTCAAAAGCTCGGAGCTGAAGTGGTGGAAGAGAAGCTCGGAAGGATAATCAAGGAAGCCTACTTCAAAGATTTGAAAGTAATCGTTATTGATCCGGATTTGCATCCACAAGAAAAGCATCTCATTGCTCATGCATTGGCACACCACCTTTTCCATCAGAAAATAAAGGCAAACTACTTCCTTGATGATAAGGAGGACTTTGCAAACAGGATGAGAGTGAGGAGAAAGGAAAGAGAAGCGGAGGTTTTTGCGGCATATCTTTTGATTTCAGAAGACAAACTGAAAGAAGTCCTGAATCAAGAATGGGTGAAGGAGCATCCAAATCCGATACCTGAGCTTGCAGAAGAATTTCAGGTTTCAGAGAACTTCATGAGGAAAAGAATGTTCGAAAATATACGGGCGTTAATTTATTAAATCTCCTATCTCGCACAAATGTCCTCTCAGATTATAGAGTCATTATAGATTCTTTTGCCATACAAGCCAAATCTTCTGATAGTGTAATCAAGTAAATATCGTCTCGCTGTCCAAGATATATGAAAAGTTTTAAGAATTTCTCATCCTCAGGATCGTATTCCCTACATCTCCTTTCAATCATCTTCCTGTCTAAATTTATCTTGGGTTCAATTCTGTGAATCTTAAGTTTATGAAATGGAAGAGACTTGCAAGTTTTATAACGATATGCTTCAAGAATCACATTTTTAAATAAATCAGGAAATCTGCCCGGAAAAAATTTCAGCTTTGAGCGATATTCTTTGAGTATTTCCCTTGAAACATAGATCGTTATATCCAAATCTGGAAGACGCTTAGTTAATGCAATAATGGCTTCACGCTCTCTTTCTGGTTTATTTTTTGGTATGAAGGCAGAGGTGTCAAAGATCATTTTCATTATTTAAAACACCTTAACGGTGGCTTCTATGAAATCCTCCAAAGGTTCTTCCAAGCTTCCATCTTCATGCACATTTATCTCTTTTATCTCTGTCCATGGTTCTTGCTCACTTCTGATGAAATAATGAAGCTTCACATCATCGGAACTTATATCACCTTTTTCAATTTCTTTTAAAACCGAGTGTATTATCATCTCAGAATGAGTGGTAAGAACTAATGTCAAATCTTTCTCTTTCACAGCTTTAATCAGATTCTTCATCAACTCTATTTGCATTACGGGATTCTTATGTCCCTCAGGTTCTTCTATCACGATTAATGATTTTTTTTCAGCTTTTGAAACTATTAGGTTTAAGATTGCGGAATCTACAAGTCCTGATGGAGCCTCCTTAACTGTGAGTTCTAAGTTCTTATCGATCATATCATAATATTTAAGAAGGGTTGAAGATGCGAAAACCAGAGGCTCAAATTCAAAAGCTCCGATCCCAAACTCCTTTTTTTCTGGCTTGACTTTAACTCCACATGCTTTGAGAATCTCCTCGATAAATATCGGAAGGGGAGCCAAGAGCGGTGATTTGAGAAATATATCAATAAACGGTGAGAATGCTGAAAGAAGCCTAATAGCAACCTCTTTTTCTTCTTTTGACACTTCACCTTTCATAACAGAACCGAGAAAATCTGATAATGAGCTGTAAGTTAGTAGTAAACCGTATCTTCCAGCTACTGCCATATGCGTCTCGCTCCAAATTTGGTCTTTCTTTTTCACCTTCAGTCCATCAGAATCGAGAATTATAGAGGATTCCCTATCAT
>JAOQIN010000081.1 GCA_026134085.1 Candidatus Methanoxibalbensis ujae | reverse complement strand
CTCATCGTCCCACCAAATCGTGAGATCCTCTTCCATATCTCAGTATGAGATCTCTGACTAATTGTCACTCTCCTCTTGTTGAGGGTGCTGGATAAATAATGAAAAATAATTTTTAACTCCGCATCATTTGGGGGATAAGTTCGGACCAAGCTTCTCATCAGGCTTCCTCACCTTCTTTGGTACCTCGGACATGATCTCCTTCTCGCCAATCTTAACCATGTGAACCTTGGAGAACTCCTCATCCATTGGAGAGAGCTTATCCAGCAATTATTAACATCAGCTGGAGATTACAATACCTGTAAAGAGCCAAAAACGATACAAAGAGATGTCAGAACACAGCATCATCGCTCTGTAAATACATTCTGTCAGCATTCAGCAAATTCCTGTAAATATTATTCAATGCTCCCTCTTTGCTTGTACATCAGGAAGATGTTCTTCGACTTGACATCAATATCAGAGATGAGTAAAATTTTACCAGCCCTCTCCAGTCTTTTTTTAGCCTCCTCTCTGCCTATCCCTCCTTCGTCCGGCATCCTGTAATTGTCTCAATTCCTCTCATTAAAGCTTTAAAAACAGCACCTTGGCTTTCTTGATCCAGTCCGACCTCCTACTGATGAGAGCTTCTCTGGATAGAGGTTTGGTCTTATATCCATGTAAACTCCCATTTTTAACCCTCCTGGTGTATAACTGACCAGCGCTAAAGCATATACCTCCCTCCAGCTCTCAAAAGCCTTCAGTGAGGGGACTTCGGAGTGAAGAAGCAAGGCATTTCCGTACTGCTTTACAGTTGTCTTCTTCTCCCTTCTCTTTATCAATCCTTCCGGGGTTTGCCGACGTATTCGGACTTTTTTCTCCTCTTCTTTGCTTTTTTATCTCTTGTTTCCTACCTTCTTCAAGCCATTAACCCATTCATCCATGTATCCCATATTGATACATATACGCTATGCTGTTAATTGCGGGAGAAAGGTCGGTGGTGCCCTGGAAAGTTATACCCTAAAAAGGGAGAAGTTAAGATTTAATATTAATATAAAATAAAAATAACAAGAAAAAAGAAAAACGAAGATCAGCCCCATATTGTGATGTTTCCTGATGGCCAATCGCCCACATTTGCACCACCGGACCAATTTCCGTAGGATACGGCAACAACTGTTCCATTCGTATTGTAGTTTGAAGTGTTGAAGTGCGTGGGTGGCAGAAGAAGTCCTCTGTCGTAAGATGCGTTGAACTCCAAACTGTATGCATGCGTCCATGTTATTCTAACCGGTATCCCTGTGTGACATGCTATGCATGCTTCGTTCGCATCTTCCATATCTGGATTGCCTATCGCATCAAACACAAAAGCCTTATGTGCTGCCAGTTTGCCAGTATCTGACGAATTGGCTGTTAAGTTGAAGCCTCCTGCCGGTGGGACATAAAGTACATAGTCTCCACTCACTGGATGGCACTTAATGCACTCACACTTTTCTGGAGATGCTTCCCCATCATAAAATCTGTTGCCATGATAGTAATGATCGTCGTCACCATCATGATGACATAAGCAGCAGTTTGAAGTAAAAGTACCATGCGTACCCTTACCACCCTCATCTTCCCCGCTATGGCAGTACATACAGGGAACGGTGGAAGCTGCATGTGCCTCTACGCCCGGCTGAGCACCCGTGCCATCCCCGGAAGCATAGGTGTAATAGTATCTCGAAAAAATGCTCTGGTTAATATTTTGGTTAGGCTCTGGACCATAATCATTTAGATCAAAGGTTCTATGACAATAATCGCACTTAAACCTTCCATGTCCCGTTTCTCCCGTGTGCGGTCCTGTAATTTTTTCCATCTCCTCCGCAACATCAGCATGACACTTCTCGCAAGGCACTTCATTGCCCACGTCTGATATGTTATACCACGCATGTTGCCCTGCGAACAGCGAAATAGTGCTTGGCAGTGCAAATATACCTATCGCCACAACTGCTGTCACTACCAGAACTAATTTTTCTCTCATTATCTTCACCCCCTATTCATCTATATGACAAGGAAAAAAGAAGAAAAGAAAAGAGGAAAACAACGGCTATTCATGCCTTCACTTCCCATCCCATATTGAGACGTTGCCCTCTGGCCAACTACCCACCTTTGATTCACCACTGTGGTTACCGTAGGATATCACAAGTATTGTGCCGTTTGTATCATAGTTTGAAGTGTTGAAGTGCGTGGGCGGAAGCAACAGGCTCGGGTCATATGTGGCGTTGAACTCAAGACTGTATGCGTGTTTCCATGATATCTTCACCGGGACGTGCGTATGGCATGCTATGCATGCCTCATTTGAGTCCTCCATCCTCTCGAATGCTATCGCACCCTCTATGAAGCCCTGGTGGGCGGCATGACCTCCTGGATAATCGCTACTGTTGTATGAGAAGTTGAAACCAGTAACAGGGTCAGCAGGCATGCCATCTGTGATTCCGAGTCCTGATGAATTGTTATATGGATCCTCAAAACCTCCAGCTGGTGGTGCATTCGTGTAATTTCCTTCTACTTGATGACATGCCATGCATGCGACTGTGGATGCTGCGTGCGCCTGCACACCGGGAGTTGCCGCCTCGCCATCACCCTCCGCATATGTGATTTTTCCAAGTTCTTCATATGCAGCCCGATGACATGCGCCGCAAGCCTTGTTCACCTCATAATCAGTGCCAAAATCCCAGCTTTTTGCACCCGACCCTCCTGCCAATGTCTTATGAACGTCACTCTGCTTGAACTCCTCATAAACATCAGCGTGGCACTTCACACAGGGCACCTCATTTCCCTCACCACTGATGTTATACCACGCATGTTGCCCTGCGAACAGCGAGATTGTGCTCGGCATAGCGATGATACCTACAGCGACCACTGCAATTGTCATCAGCAC
>JAOQIN010000080.1 GCA_026134085.1 Candidatus Methanoxibalbensis ujae | reverse complement strand
GAGCGGTGGACTTACCCTTATCACCTTTCCTTTCTCCAGGTCCACATGCACGAAGTATATCGTTCCATCTTCCAGCTCGAACATTACTGATGCACCGTTAAATTTCGTTTCCACCTCTCCTGCTTCGTTTGTTATAATTACACCCGCTGGTCTTATCTTCATCTCGTAACTCTTCCCGTTTATGATGTTCTGCACCTCCGGGTCCGAGAGGGCAATTTCTCCTGCTCTCTCGCGCTCTTCTTCAGTCAATTCCCGCACTTTCGGAGCCCTTA
This sequence comes from Candidatus Methanoxibalbensis ujae, assembly GCA_026134085.1. Taxonomy (GTDB): domain Archaea; phylum Halobacteriota; class Syntropharchaeia; order Alkanophagales; family Methanospirareceae; genus Methanoxibalbensis; species Methanoxibalbensis ujae. The sequence goes on along the minus strand of JAOQIN010000080.1, from coordinate 2,925 downwards.
TCAGCTTGCCCTCCCCGCCTACAATCGCTATTCTTAGCTCGGTCTCATTCACTGCTTTGATCTCGCCATCTTCTCGCATCTCCAATCCCGCAATTTCTCCATGTGACTTGAGTATTCCTGTGACCTTCTCTTTGTTCAGGTTTACATTTGCGAATACCCAGTCTTTATCCCTGTTGAGGGTGACATATACATCTGTTATTGCTGTTTCACCATCAGATATATTGCCAAAAGTTGAACTTATGCCGAGCATCTTGTATCCCCGTTCTAAGTATTGTCTAACGGTTTCATTCTGCTTTGCGATTTCAATCGCTTTCTGTTGCTGTTCTTCAGTCAGCATCGGCATTTGCACTGTTTGTGCTGCTTTCGCCAGATTCTGATACATCCATACATCCTCATGAGGCTTTCCTGTTTCGCCGACCATGAGCCCGACGAAAAGGAAAGCCATACCTATCCCTATAAATGCCAGTACTCCCAATATGGCAATGCCCTTTTCTTCCATTTTTTTATATCACCTCCTTTTAGTTATCACGAAAATTTCCAGGTCCAGTGCTTCTTTGCATATTCGTATGCCTCTTCATACTCGCCGTAATATGCTGTGGGGGCATGATATGTAAGCACATAAAAATATTTACCTTTTTGTGCGATAATTTGTGTTTGTGTATAACTTATATTGTGAGCGGTGTATGAAATACTTATTTCAATTCCTTTTGTTCCACCCAACATCTCTTCTCGCTCATAGTTTATACTGACATTACTGACGTTTTTTACATCTCCCGGAAACCGCTGCACTAAATCCGCCACCACGTCCTCAACTGAATTATAAATTCCTCCACTTTCAACAGACGATAGAAGTTGTATATTTAACGTTATATATCCTCCTTCATATCCGGTTTTCGAGACGAAGACAATTTTTGATGCCATAGGAATCACGGTCCAGTCAGCGGGATAGTCCATCGTGAAGTTTGCAGTCGTATATGTCGCATAGCTTATGGATTGGTTTCTGTTTCCGTCATGAGTAATATTGCTGTTATTACCGATATGCGCTGGGGATTGGATGATATATGCACCGGCGAATACCGCTGCTGTAACTGACACTACTATCATCCCCAGAATTACAAACCATTTTGATTTTTTAGAAATCATCTTCATTCGTTATCTCCCCTCCAAAAAATAATATCTTTGTGGTTTTATCACTGCGACCATATTCTTGTTACCTCTTCCTTATCCAAGTCTACAAACACTTTCATCCTCGTTCCATCTTCGAATTCAAAATTTACTGAGATTTTTGTTGTTTTCTTTGTCTCTCCATTTATTACTGTCATTATCATTGGAGTTACTTTTATCTCATATCTTTTCCCCTCTACTATCTTCCTCACTTCGGGGTCTGATAGAGCAATCTCTTTTGCCTTCTCTTTTTGCTCCTCTGTTAATTCTGGTATCTCTCCCGTGTCATTCTTTCCTATAATGATCTCACCCGGTTTAGACGGGATTTCCGTTAATCTCGGAACTGTTTCATTCTCTCCCGTAATCATCACTCCAATATTCGTTCCAAAATATACGAATGCTATTCCCGCTCCTATTATTGCTAATACCCCCATGATCTCTTTTTTGTTCATTTCCATCACCTTTTATCTCGTGGTTTATCTACCCCGTTTTTTACGCATTAGACAGGATACCAGCGGTATCATTACAATTGCTAAACCCACGTTAAATCCTGGAATTTGGCGCGATCCATGCTGTGCAGTGGCAGATGGTGTGGATACGATGTCAGGCGTTATTAATGTAGCATTTGGGCTTGGTGTGGCATTCCAGTAATCAACATAATGTGATGTTTTATTCGATATGTTATCCAGATGGGGCATATTGGATTCGTTAAGGGTTCCTTTAATCACTGTGCCGTTAGGGCCTATCGTGTAGTTATACCCTCCCCATCCCCCACTAGACTTATTAGGAGGTTCAATCGTGCTGTTATCAATGGATATGCCGCCTCCTGGGCCTATTATCATCTTCGGCATCTTATTATTTGCAATAATTATACCAACCCCCACTGATATTCCGATCAGTATGATCACCGCAGATACACTAATTCTTACCATTTTCATCTCTTCTTCTCACCTCCTTTTCCCATCATTTTTTCTTTTTCCAGACACCGAAAATAAAAAAAGTGGGCAAAAAATGAATAGCCCACCAAACTTTTATTTTATTCCTTTGCCATATCTTATGACCTCTTAGCAACAGTTGTAGCCGTAGCACGCCCGGTAGCTGTCACAAGACTCTGCAGCTACGCCACAGCAGTAACAGTACCCATATATGCAACATCCACTGCCTATTACATGGTTGTATGTGCATGCTTCGTGGTATATCTGCCTCGCCGATGCGTCTATTTTTTTTGATGGCTTTAGAGGCATCAGAGTATCTGCAGTGAGGTTTTCCAGGGTATCGACTACTATAGTGAAGTTTTCTTCCTCAATCCTCATCGGAACTTCTGTTTCTGATGTCCCCGTTGTTATACATGCTTCATCTAAATGGAGCTCGTCTTCTGTTCTTTCCCTGTATTCCCTGATTATATTCCTGCTACCGTCTTCATTCATGGTCTCCTTTACCACTATAGGACCACTGCTTTCGAAGGTTTCAATCGTCGTAGTGGTTCCATCAGGGTTTATCTTAAATATCGTTATCACGTAGTCACCAACTGGCTCATCACTCGCGCTTACCGCTCCGATCCCCGCCGTCGCAATCAGGCACATGCTTATCAGGGCAACCAAAACAGTCGCTTTCTTCTTCATCCCGCGCTCACCTCCTAAGGAGCGCCACGCCCCCCCGGCGTTAAAGCACTCCATACGGACCTCCGCTGGAACAGCATATAACAGCGAGGTGGAACAGGCGTTCCAGAAAATGGAATAAGGGGTTCCAGGGAATGGAACA
>JAOQIN010000008.1 GCA_026134085.1 Candidatus Methanoxibalbensis ujae | reverse complement strand
TTCAATTCTTGTAATTAGAAATATTATGGGCATGGCTCGCACTCTCAAAACTATTTTCTTTCTGCTTCAATATTAAAATCATCTTAAATCACTATCTTCCAACTCCCCCTTCTCACTCTCCGGTGGCAGATTCCTCGTTTTCATCCGTTCCGTTTCATTTTTTCTTTATAAGCAACATTTATGTTTTAATGGGGAGGAGGGGCTTTATTATGTTTTAAAGCTGATGTGGAGCAGGTGTGAAGATGTGTGTGAGAAAGTGTGAAGATGCGTGTGAGAAAAATCCGAAAGGAGGTGCGATAGATGTCAAGTGAAGGGAAGAAGGCAACAGAATCGACTGCTATGCTTATAAAGCGTGAGCTCAATGTGGAGAAAATAACGCCGGATATTGCACAATCTCTTTCAATATCAATGGAGAGCGTGAAGAAGATAGCGGAGATTAAAAAGGAGCAGATGCTGGCAATCTCTCTCAAAAAAGCAGCGAAAGAGGTGATAGGCACATGCAAATCAATGGGCATACGCGTTGAGAACAGGGATCCAGTGGAGGTTCAGCGCGAGATAGATGAGGGAAAATATGATGACATTCTCGCCGAATAATATGGGATGCGAATCGGAAATGGAGAGCTTTGATGAAGGAGGTGTGAGGATATGGAGGTGGAAGAGATAGAAGAAGCAGTGAAAAAGGCATTGGAGAGCAGGAAACCTCGGAGATTTGTGGAGAGTGTTGATATTGTGATAAATCTGAAGGACATAGACTTAAAACAGCCGAAGAACAGGTTGAACCTGCGTGTCCTCCTTCCTCATCCGCCAAAGGATATGAATATAGGCGCATTTGCGAAGGGGGAGCTCGCGTTGAAGGCAAAGGAGGCAGGTGCTGATGTGATAGAGGAGGAGGAACTCAAAAAAACTGACAAAAAGAAAGCGCGTAAAATAGCATCAGAATATGATTTCCTCATCGCATCCGCTGAGCTAATGCCGCAGATAGGAAGGTCACTTGGTGTCATATTCGGTCCGAGGGACAAGATGCCAGAGCCCATACCGCCTTCAGCAGATCCAGCGAAGGTCATTGAGCGTTTGAAGCGGACAGTGAAGATAAGATCAAAGTCAAATACTATCTGGGTGAAGGTGGGAAACGAGAACATGTCGCCGCGTGAGATCGCGGAGAACGCATACGCAGTCATAAGAGCGATTGAGGCGAATCTTGAAAAGGGCTGGCAGAACATAGGCTCAATATATGTGAAGACCACAATGGGAAAGGCTGTCAGGATCTGGATGCGTTAGGGGTGCCGCGGACAACGATACCGGATGTGCTGAAGTGCGACACGGAGTCGTCGTTTTCTCGTTTTCATATGAGGGGTGATATATGAGGTGATATGATATGGGCAGTGGGAAGAAAAGAGCCAGGGAGAGGAAGCGGGAGGAAGTGGAGCGATTAAAGCAGCTCCTCAACACATATCGGACTGTTGCGACTGTCAACTTCAGGGGTTTGCGGTCAAAGCCATTTCAGCAGATAAGGCGTGATTTGAGGGACAAATGTCTCATTCGTGTTTCAAAGAACAGCCTGATACACCTATCGCTGAAGGAAAGCGGTGTTGATGATATGATTCCGTGTGTGGCGGATCAGACAGCGCTTGTCTTCTCAAATCTTGATCCTTTTGAGCTCTATGACCTTATAGAGCGCAGCAAGAAGCCTGCACCGATAAAGGCAGGTGTTCGTTCGCCGAGAGACATTGTCGTGGAGGCGGGAAGGACATCTCTCAAACCCGGACCGATTATTGGAGAGCTTCAGCGGGCGGGCATACCTGCCGGAATTGAGGGCGGAAATATTGTCATAAAAAAACAGACGGTTGTTGTGAGAGAGGGAGAAGTTGTGTCACGGGAGGTTGCGGATGTGCTTGCGAAGCTCGGAATATATCCGATGGAGGAGGGTCTGCAGATTCAGGCGATATACGACCGCGAAGCCGGTGTGCTGTTCCTGCCTGATGTGCTGCGGACGAAGCCGGAGGAGTTGATTGAAGATGTGCTAAAATGCGCCGAACATGCTTTCAACATTGCTTTTAACATGAGATATGAATATCCGACGAATTTAACAGTATCAAGCTTGCTCGCTGAAGCGGAGATGAACGCTGTGAATCTCGCACTCAACGCAAACTATCCGACGAGAAAGACAATACACACGGTAATTCAGGACGCACATGCCAGAGCACTCAGCCTCGCACTCAACGCATGCATATATACAAAGGAGAGCATCCCCCTTCTTCTCGCAAAAGCCGCATCAGCAGCCAAATTGCTCGCCGAGCGATTTCCTGAATGACCGCACATGCATGTGGCAGAGAAGAGAAGAGCTCCTGACCCCTCCTCATTTTTATATTTATTTATTTCCGTTCGGCAAAAAGCGTATATTTATTTATACGAATTTCCCGATCAGTTGGAAGGTGATAAAAAGATGGTGAGGAAAAGTGTCAAATCAGCAGCTGAGCTGTCGCTCATCATAGGCATACTTTGTATGATGGTGGGCGTTGGGAGTGCACATTTCACCATGCTGTTTCCCGGCGGTGATATGAATGTGACGCATGATGATTTCATCGCAAGTGTTGGAGACACGAAGGACATACTGATTGTGTGGGGGCATCCGTATGAGCATCAGCTGTTTGACTGTCCTGTTGTGCCAGAGGTAAAGGTGAGAAAGCCGGATGGGACTGTTGAGGATTTAGCGGTGCATGAGACAACTGTTGAGGGCGTTAAGGCATATGAGACATCGTTCACTGTTGATGAGCTTGGCGATTATGTCGTGTTCGCAAGGCTTGAGGTTGAGGAGCATGAGCTCGTTGATTATCCCAAAACAGTCATTCACTGCGGTGAGGAAGCATGGAAGGGTTGGGATGCCATTGTCGGTCAGGAAGTGGAGATCGTTCCTTTCATGCGACCATATGGCATGGAGGAATCCTTCATATTCGGTGGAAAAGCGCTGTTCAATGGAGAGCCGCTCGCAAATGCGATCGTTGAGGTTGAGAAATATAACACCAAAGAAATCGCAGATACGCTTGTCAGAAGGGTTGAGGAGAGATTTCCCGAGGATCCTCCCATGATTTTCACGAGAGTTGCGAAGACAGGCGATGACGGAGAGTTTTTCTACACGCTTGACGAGCCAGGCATATGGTTCATCGGTGTGACAAAAGAGGAGGAGGGTCTGGACAGGCGAGGAGTGTTCATCGTTCCTGTGTTGGATGCGTTTCCTTCAGGAGATATCGGAGGAGAGCTGAGGAGCAGGATTGAGATTATTGAGGACAAAATATCCACGTTGAATGAGAAAATCGCGAATATAACGGGAAAAGTGCCAGGATTTGACGCGATATCTGCTATGACTGTGATAGGCATCGCTCTATTTCTGTGGAGAAAGCGCATGGGCGACAGAGGCAAAGGCAAATGAGCGAGCATGCTTGCAGTGCATAGTGCAGAGCTGACGGTTGGGCCGTATGAAAGATGCGGGAAGGTGTGCATGAATGGTGCATATATCAGATGGTGTGCTATCACCTGAGGTCGTCGTTGCAGGTTGGATACTCAGTGCGGGGATAATTGCGTTCTCATTCTGGTGGAGCAGCAGATACACCGAGCTTGCAGATGAGATGCCCCGCCTTTCTTTAATGACCGCCGCGTTCTTTGTCGCATCACTCATTCACATTCCCGTCGGCCCGTCATCTGTTCATCTCATATTGAACGGTGTCGTCGGCATTGTCCTGGGTGTCCTCTCATTCCCCTCCATATTCATCGGGCTCGTCCTTCAGGCGTTCCTCTTCCAGCACGGAGGTATCTCAACAATAGGTATAAACACCGTTAACATGGGCATTCCAGCGCTCGTGGCATATGGCATCTCAAAGATCGTGAAAGGAAGACTGCACAATGCAGAAAAAGAATCGCTTATCGCAGTTGTAAGTGGACTTTCAGGCGGAATCGCAGTTGCTCTTGCCGCTTTGCTCACATCAGTCTCTCTCATTATGACCGATCTCATTAAGGGAAGTCCCATATATCACGATGCTGCAATTATACTTCTGGCAGCTCATGCTCCGTTGGTCGTGATAGAGGCGATCATCACAGGCTCTGTCGTTGTTTTCCTGCTTCAGGTAAAACCCGAACTTCTCGCAATAGCGAGAGCAACTGCATGAGAGAGATGTGAGGATGCGTGATATGGGAGAGAGGAGAGAGATGAGGAGAGGATGTGTGATTGTGATTGTTGTGTTCATGTTTTTCCTGCTGTTCTGTTTTGGAATTGCATCAGCTCATCGCATCTATGTTGTGCACAGGATAGCTGACATAGAGGTTTATGCATATTTTGGTGGTGTCGGAGGAGAGACGCCGTGCAGGTATGCTGATGTCGAGGTGTATGACGACAGGGGCAACCTCTATGTGACAGGCAAAACAGACGAGAACGGAAAATTCAGATTTTCGCCGGAGACAGGTGTCAAAACATACAAAATCGTTGTTAAGGCAAACCTGCCGGGACATCAAGCTGAAACACTGCTGAACCTGAGCGGAGGATACAGTGATTCCTCTGCTGAAGGAGCGATTGGTCTTCCGATGAGAATTCTCGCGGGATTCGGCTACCTTATGGGTATCGCAGGCATCGCGATGTTGTATAAAAGCAGGAAAGCAACAAAAGAAGCATGACTGCGGCTGTGGTTTGCTTCTGCTTTGGCTTGGGCCATTGCTGTTTGCACAGATCAACCAACAGAAGACGGGGATGGTGAATGAAATGATGCGGGATGTTGATAAATACACTGCTCTGAACTCATATATTCACCGATTTGATCCGAGAGCGAAAATAATTTCTTTCATCTCACTCATCTTTTCAGTTGTTTTTTTATCTGACATCAGAACAACAGCGCTATGCCTCGCAGTATCACTTGTCCTTCTGATAATCTCAAAAATACCCCTTCGCTTCACACTCAGAAAGCTTATGTTTCCATCTGTTTTCATCATTTTTATTTTTATAGCCCTCTCATTAACAGTTCCGGGGGAGGCTTTGTTCAGATTTTATATTATAACTGTGACATATGAGGGCTTATATGAGGGTGTTCTGATCGTATTAAGGGCATTTTCTGCGCTGATTCTCGCGTTTTTACTCGTTTCAACCACCAGATTTGATGATATAATAAAAGCATTAAATTCACTCCGCTTCCCAAAGCCCTTGACACAGATTCTCATGCTTTCATATCGCTATGCATTTGTGTTTTCGGATGAGATTGAGAGGATGCTCACTGCAATGCAGGCGAGAGGATTCAGGATGGAGGCGAAAATGCATTCATTGAAGGCGATTGGGAAGGCTCTGGGAATGCTTTTTGTGAGATGTTCAGAGCGTTCAGAGCGTGTTTACGAGGCCATGCTCTCAAGGGGGTATTCCAGCGAGATTAAAACACTATCAAATTTCAACATGCGTGCTGTGGATTATGTTCTGTGTATGCTTTTCCTCCTATTCGCAGTATTTTTACATTGGTGACAATTATGTCACATAAAGGAGATAAAAAGGAATATGCAGTTGTGGTGCGAAATTTGAGCTTCAGATACAGCAATCAAGATGCAAATGTTCTTGAAAGTGTGAATTTAGACATAAAGAGGGGGGAGAAAGTTGCAATTGTGGGGCCGAATGGGGCGGGAAAGACAACATTATTGCTGAACATAAACGGTATTCTGAGGGGTTATGAGGGATATATTGAGATATTCGGTCGCCGCATTGATGGGAGGCGGAGCAGAAAAGAAATTGTGAGAGATGTCGGTATGGTGTTTCAGGATCCTGACGACCAGCTTTTCATGCCGACTGTGTTTGATGATGTCGCGTTCGGTCCTCTGAATCTTGGTCTGAGTGAGGATGAAGTGAGGACTCGTGTGAAAGAGGCACTGAGAATGCTTCACATTGAGGATTATGAGGATAAGAACCCGCATCGTCTGAGTTTCGGCGAGAGGAAGAAGATTGCGCTCGCGACTGTCCTTGCGATGAAGCCGAGAATCCTGCTGCTTGACGAGCCGACTGCGAATCTTGACCCCAGAAGCCGCTCTGAACTCATAAGTATATTGAAATGGCTGAATGAGAGCAATGATTTCACAATGATAATTGCGACACATGATGTGAATGCGATTCCCGATATTGCTGATCGCGTTTTCGTGCTAAATCGCCGCATAATTGCAGAAGGGACACCTCGTGAGATATTTTCAGATGCTGAGCTTATGGAAAAGACGAATTTGGAGGTGCCTGATGTGATGAAGCTGTTTGAACTGCTGCGTTGCTTCGGCTTTAACTGCGATGAGCTGCCACTCTCCATTGATGATGCTGTTGAAGCGCTCACGAAAATAATAGAAACATCCGATGGGAGACATATCCACCTGCATATACACGAGCATACTCATCACGGCGTTGAAAGACTGCGTGAGAGATGGAAATATGAACATCATCTGTGATCCTTTCCATGATGTGCACGCTGACGCTTGGCAGGACGCATTATTATAAAATAATGAGAGAGATGATAAGATAAGGGCCGGTAGATCAGCTGGAAGATCGCTCGCTTGGCGTGCGAGAGGCCTCGGGTTCAAGTCCCGACCGGTCCATTACATGGAAAGCGGAGAGAGCAGGAAACACCCGACGCTCCGCATAAAAGGTAAGAAGAGACGCTCTTTATGCGGCAAAACAATTGTTCTTGGCGTAACAGGCTCAATCGCAGCTGTGAAAACAGTTGAGCTTGCACGTGAACTGATAAGACATGGCGCAGATGTGTATGCGGTTATGAGCGAGGCGGCAAGAGAGATAATACATCCCTACACGCTTGAATACGCAACGGGACACGAAGTCATCACAAAACTTATGGGAAAAATAGAGCATGTTGAGTTTTTGGGAATGGAAGGATTTGCAGATTTATTTCTTATCGCACCGTGCACGGCGAACACACTGAGCAAGATCGCATGCGGAATCTCAGACACGACAGTGACAGCATTCGCAACAACCGCATTCGGCTCGGATATACCCATCATGATAGTGCCCGCAATGCACGAAACAATATACAGAAGCCCTCTGTTCCAGGAGAACATGATGAAACTGAGGGAGAAAGGTGTTGAGGTGATAGAGCCAAAATTTGAAGAAGGTCTTGCAAAAATAGCAAGCATTGATGACATTATTTTACGAGTTGAGCGCAAATTATCACAGAATAGATTGAAAGATAAGCGCATACTTGTCACAGGAGGTCCTACTATGGAACCTATTGACCCTATAAGAGTGCTTACAAACAGAAGCTCTGGAAAGACTGGCGTTGAAATTGCCAAAGAAGCTTTCATACAGGGTGCTGATGTCACACTTGTTCACAGCGGGAGGATAGGTTTTGATGGGATAAAGGAAATATATGTGGAGACGGCGGATGAGATGATTGAGGCGTGCATTGAAGAGCTGCGATCTGCTTCTGAAAGCGGGGAACGCTATGATGTTTTCATATCATCCGCCGCAATATCTGACTTCAGAGTTGATTTTCACAGCGAAAAGTTGGGTTCTGAGGTGGAGCATTTCCTGCGTCTGACGCCCAACAGAAAACTTATAGAGGAGGTCAGGAGGCTTTTCCCTGAAATTTTCATGGTTGCGTTCAAAGCGGAGACAGATGTGACCGTTGATGAGTTGATCGCACGTGCAAGACGAAAAATGGATGCTCTCTCTCTTGATGTTGTCGTTGCAAATGATGTGGCTAAAGGGGGAATTGGCACAGAGGACAATGAAGTCTTCATACTGCTTAAAGACAGGGATGAAGTGACGCATGTGAAGGGGTTGAAAAGGGAGATCGCTGAAGAACTTGTGAAAATAATCAGTGATGTGCTCTGATGACCTGAGATCTGGATTGTGTGATTTTGAGGTGAGATAGAGTGATTTTGTTAATGATTTTGTTAAGATAGAGCGGTATGAGAGAGGAGAATGAGGAGAGTTGTTGGCGGCGAGTTGTTTTGTTTATGAACTGTGAGCAATAAGCAGAGAGCGATGTGATTTTGCTGATGCGTGATGCTGTATGAATCCAAAAATCGCGGTTGCGGGCAAAGGCGGTGTTGGTAAAACAACGATTGCAGGAGCTCTTGCGAGGGTTTTTGCTATGGAAGGTCATTCAGTTATTGCGATTGATGCTGATCCAGCCATGAACCTGCACTTCTCACTTGGTATTGAGCGCAATCCGGAGCCATTATCGGATATGAAGGATCTGATAATGGAGAGAACAAGTCTTGATAATGGGCTTTTCAAGTTAAATCCGAAGGTTGATGATATTGTTGAGAATTACGGCATTCAAAAGGGAAATGTTGTTTTGCTTGTGATGGGCACTGTTCGCAGGGGAGGTGGTGGTTGCACATGCCCCGAAAATGCCTTTTTGCGTGCGCTTCTCCGTCATATATTCAGGAGAGATACAACTGTTGTGATGGATTGTGAGGCGGGAATTGAGCATCTCGGTCGTGGAACAGCTCGCGGCGTTGACATAATGCTGATTGTCGTTGAACCCTCTGTGAAAGCTGTTGAAACTGCAACACGCATAAAATCGCTCGGCTGTGAAATAGGCATACGGAAATTTGCAGCAGTTTTGAACAAAGTTATGGACACAGATATCAACGCGATAACTGAGAGAATTTCAGAAGCCGAAATCCCAATTATTGGCGTTATTCCACAGGATAACGCGATATTGAGAGCTGAAATAAAGGGAAAAGCTCCATTTGACGCCTCTCCTTCTTTTGTTGAGCGTGTAAAAATGCTTAAAAATCGCATAGAGATGCTGCTGCAATGACATACATCGCTTCATTTGAATTGAATCTGCATGCTGCTTCATTTTGTCTTATCTGAGCTTAGAGCTTATCTGATCTCATCTGATTCCATCTGATTCCATCTGATCCCATCTTATCTCAATCCACACATCTCAATCAGGGCACATTCCGAGACAGAAGATATGAGCAGGAAGGCGAGACGATATGAGCAAGAAGAGCGCCGACGAATCCTGATATGAACGCGAAAATTGAGTATATCGGTGCATACAGAGGAGGTATCCATGTTGATGTGTGATATCCCATGATCAGCCATGAGATCACCAGACACGACAAATTTCCGAATCCACCGAAAATGCTTCTGCAGACTTTTGATCTTTCAGCAAAACCTCCAGCTACGCAACACTCCTCTGAGGAGGTTGATTTGCCGCTGTGCAGCGGGATTGTGGAAAGTTCGGCAAAAAATGCTATTGAGAGCAGAGATAAGACACCGTATGCGCCAAACCAGGGCGGTGAGGCGATGCCAAACCAGAGAGGGCTGAGAAACATGCAGAAAGATGCAGTGAAAAGCGCAGTCACAACAGCAGCGAGCCGCCTGCCGATGATCTCAATCGCGAGAAATATCCAGAACACAAATGTGAAGCCGCCAAAAAATGCAATGCCTGCAGCAGGTCCTGGCAGACCAAAATGCAATGTCGTTTCTTTCAGCGGCAGATATGCATTCATCAGCGCACTTAAAAACGCAAGAAGCATCATGATACCCACTTCATACACATCCTCAATCCCCTTCATTTCTCACACCATTCACACCGTTAATTAATCCAAAACAGACACACATATGATTTAGTGCGACTGTGCGCTGATGTCCATGAGCCGCCATGTCGCCATGAGCAGATTCTATGAGCATACCTGCGAATTGCGAAGGGAAATTGCATTTTCCTGATTCATGGAAAAGAACAACACAGGTCTGTATGATCCATGATGCTTTCCTCGGGCCACAGCCGGTTAACACCGGACGGATACATGTAGCCCATGAAGAATGCAATGTAGATGGGAATGGGGTTTGACCCGCAAAAGAAGAGTTGTAAGGATTGAGAATTTTCCAGGAATCATCTCCGTTTTGTGCGATTTGGTCACCTTTTCGTTTTGAACTTACCATTGGCATTCTGGCATGCTTTCTTTTACTTTATTTTTTTATTCTTTATTTTTATTAATTATTTTGCGATTTGTATAAAATAATAAAAAAAATACAGTTCCGCTTATTTTTCACATATCCGTGCTTTTCGTTTTTTAGCAAAAATGAACGCTGCCACGATGATTGCGAGGGATGTTGAGATCACATGAGCAGAATGCGCTTTTGTCATTGCTTTATTTGTCAATCCGAGCTCCTCAAGCGGATTCACACCTGCTGATTTGAGGTGGTCAAGTTCATCTGCGCTCTCAATGCGGAATTCCCTGACAATTGACACGAACTCATTGTTTTCAAGATGTTCAAGCAGCGCTAAATTCGTCTTAAGCCTTGCCCACCACCATTTATATGTGTCAAAGCTTCGGAAATCACTGCGATTAACTCCTGCGATCTCATATACTTTATCCCAGTTAAATGAAACGACAGCTGCATCACCGCATTTTTCCTTCTTGTTCCATCGTATAAAGATTCCTGCGACATTATTATCCTTGAGATGCTTTCTCTGTTTCTCAGTGAGTGTTTTTACAGCCATCTGCTTGTGTCCGACTGTGGCATCTGTCATTATCTGCACAGCATCGTCCTTGCACCATGGTGGCACTGCGATGACCTGATAGCACTCACCTTCAGACAGCGGCAATTTCTTCTCAACAAACTTCACGATCATATATCCGCTCAGGAGCCCCGGGCAGAAATGATTGTGAAATTTACCCGCCTGCAGCAGGTCGTATGGGACCCCCCTCTCCCACACTGTTGAAATTGTGATTATGCTGAACTCGTTTCCGCCAAAGACCTTTGAGTTAATTTTGTCGTTCCACACTTCAGGCTTTTCAAGCACATGACCGATGTTCTCCCTCACGATTTTAAAAATCCTGTCGTCCGACAGATTTTCAATTCTGTCCACACCGGCAATCGCCTCGCTGTTCACCTCAATATACACGCAATCTTTCGTATCTTTTTTGAAAAAAGCGAACCAGAGAGGACAGCTCATTTTATGAATTATCAACAGATTTCCATTGCCTATGGTGCAACCGCTCGCATCCGAAACACCATCAACACTTCTCTCGGTTGTCCTGCCGTCTATTATCGCATAGCTGGCGGTGGTCATCAAAAGCGTGTTCTTATCACCCCGCTCAAACGGCAGCTCCCGCATCGCAATCTCCGCAGCTCTCCTGCCTATCAGATAAAACATATCATCGTCCCCATCACCGACACCGTCACCGACACCATCACCACCGCTGCCCATCGCTGCAGAGACCACACATAACATCATCACATACAGCATCACATTTATCCATATCAATCCAAATATTCTGCGCATCATCATACCATATCATTATATGATCATAATATAAATGCTGTGGGAAAATTGTTCATATGAACATGCGGGTGATGATTCAAGCTTCTCTCAAGCGCTGTATCTCATCACGAAATATCGCATCAAAGTCAACAGGATTTCCACGACCCGGGATGCGTGAAGCAGTGAACCAGTTGCCGACCCCTCTCATATTGTTCTTTCATTTATCTCACATTCTTCATCATAATCATAACTGTTCTGGCTCATGTATGTCAGATCGGCACAAGGCCATGTCATCAGAGCGCTTCCGATATGCACATTTCAGTGTGTTCAATGCTTTTCCTCCCTTCCCCTTCCTACTTCACATCTGAGCGACAACTGACCGCTAGCTCCAACTGTTTCATTGCCAAATGAGTTTCGTGCCTGAAACTGAGCGCTTGCTGTGCGATTCATACGCACGAACAGGATCCGTTTTTCACTTCATCAGCGAGGAAATCGGTTTCACCATTTATCATTTTACTAATTTTACAAACAGCCTTTTTCCCTCTTCCAATGAATTTTTGAGCAATTTTCCGAATTCCCTCTCCTTTCGCACGCGCACTGTTCCGTTTCTGCTGACGAACACGGGGAACAAATAATCACCATCTGCATAGACACGCACATTTCTGCTTCTCACGCCCGGGATATGCAGCACATAAAATTTTCCATGATCCTCAACCTCAACCTCAATCAGTTCTTCAGCGTGCGCCGCGTGTGATGTGCTGTCAAATGCCCCGTCCTCATCCGCGTCTGATGATGTCCCGTCTGATATGTATGATGTCTCATCTGATGAGTATGATGAGTATGATAACCCATCTGATGAGAATTCACTTTCCAGTTCATCCTCTTCTTCAGCCTTTCTTTTCCGTTTTTTCTTTCTTGTTCTTTTCTTTAGAGGTATAATTTCTATATTAAGACCGACATCACGCTCTATTTTACCTATTTTTCTTCCTTTTCTGCCTATAACAAAAGGTATTTCGTCTTCAGGAACGAATATGAATGCAGTGTTTCCTCTTATCTCAATATCACATGCACTGACATTCAATTTTTCACGGATATGCTCTTTCAGCGCATCCAAATTCTTTTTCTCCCGGCTGCGAGGAGCTGTGACAGGCATTACGACCACCTGTTCTCCGTAGGTATATATCTCGTATTCAGTGGATTTCCGCTCAAAATCGCGCACTTCTATGACAGGTCTTGCGAGGTCCGCCTCGAACATGCCGTGAGGGACTTTTACAGTGAACTCAAGTGTTAGCACTTTTTTGACAGCGCCTGCATCTATAAATATGACTGTGTCAACGACCTGAGGTATGATGCCGAGTTCAACTCTTCCTATCATTCTCTGAATTGCATCTATGGGGCGAGTTGCATGCACAACACCTATCATTCCGACACCTGCGAGGCGCATGTCCGCAAACACCTGAAAGTCAGCAGTTTTACGCATCTCATCGTATATTGTGTAGTCCGGGCGAACAAGGAGCAATATGTCTGCGGTAAGAGCCATGCTTCCATCAAGCGGTGCATACTGCGTGATCTCATCGCGGACCATCAGGTCGCGGGGACTCTCCATGGTTTTGACGATGAACCCGCGTGTGATCAGATAATCCGCAACACTCGCTGCGAATGTTGATTTTCCCGCGCCCGGAGGTCCTGCTATCAGTATTCCTCGCTGCCTCTCAACAATGCGACGCTTGAGGGCAATGCTCAATCCATATTCATCAAGCGTCACCTTCGCAACAGGTCTGACAGCGGTTATCTCCATGCGGTCAGCGAAAGGGCGATCCGCAATCGCAATGCGGACATCACGCAGCTGCACGACAGTGGCACCTCCCCTGTCCATCTCAATGCTGCTGTCTTCATCCTGACGAGCTGCTTCTATTATCTCACATGCTATCTCACGAAGCTCGTCAGCACTCATGGGCTCATCAGAAACTCGCTCAACACGCAGCTCTCCTATTTTGCCCCGCTTGACGACAGGCGGCACACCCTCCCTCAAATGCACACTGCTCACATCATAATCAAAAAAAGACATTATCTTCGTTTTTTCAGGAGATATGCGCTCTTTTTCAAGATATTTTGAAAATATGTTCTTTGCAATAGCGACTTCATACTGCACCCTGTCACTTGTTATCAGTGTTGCATTCTCTTCATATGCTATTTTTCGTATAAGTTCATCTATCTCACCGCCGCGAGCGAGTTTTATATGCTCTATACGCGGTCTCTCACCTGCAAATCTCAGTTTCACGTTGTATGCACCGCTTTTTGAAAGCTCGTTCAGCCTCCTGACCTCCTCAAGCCCTTTGAACCCGGATATCCTGCCGAAGTTTGCCTGAGCCTCAAGTTCTGAAATTGCGGCCTCAGGCACGATTATCTCGCCCTCTATCTCGCCACGCTCAACCATCTTTGAAATCCTGCCATCAACGAGGACACTTGTGTCTATCACATATTTCATCCTGTCTCGCATTCACACTCATATCTCTTATTCCTTGTGCTTAACTATATCAGAAGTCTCAATCCGAGAATAAGGACTGATATCCTCCATTCACTTTCAACTCAATGGCATACAATATTAGAAGGATGCAAAGAGAGTGACGCAAAGACAAATATCCATGCTCAAGAACCTGAGGGAAACTGAAAGGAAAAATAACAACAGGATGTGAGAGTTGATGAGATGTGGGAAGGCAGACGCAAGGCATTTGCGAACATTGATGCGATCTCCGCTATGGAGCTGTGACCCCCGAGGGGCTTCCACCGGGAGGTTGGAGGGTGTGCATCGCTGGCAGGGTCACGAAAGCCCCCTCTCCATATTGGGCTTATCATAGCCCCCGAAACCATCCGCCTCCCCCAGGGGTTTTCTCAGCGAAATTGTGTAAATTGTGTAAATAGTGTAAATAAGGAAAATACTCGCGAGGGGTATTTCACAGATATAATACAGACTTGAGAGTAAAATGAGCAGGTAGGTGAGAGAGGGGATGTTTCCGAGCAGGCGGATACAGAGTTTGATAGGCAAGCGGATACAAGTGGAGATGAAAGGGGAGTATGAGGTGCTTGAGGGCATTTTGGAAAGCTTTGACGACTATCTCAACCTGTACCTTTCAAACACGCGTGAGATCATAAATGGAGAGACCAAAAGACTTCTCGGTGCTGTTATACTGCGTGGGAACAATGTTGTGCTTATAAATCCAATCGGCGAATGAGCAATACACGCACGGCGAACGCAGAGAGCGTAAAACATCATGAGAACATGATGTGATGAGCTCAGCGAGTGTGGTGATGAGGGCGAGGTGGAATGAGAATAGGTATTGTCGGCATCGGAAATATTGGAGCGGCGATACTGCAAGGTCTGCTGGCCGCTGAAAAATGGGATAAAATCTACATAAGCGATGTCAGAAAGGAGAGACTGAGCAAATTTGAGAGCGAACATCGTGTGAAAATATGTGACAGCAACGCAGATGTAGCGGAAAATGCAGATGTTGTCATAATCGCAGTTAAACCTTCAGATGTAAAAAATGTGTTGACCGAGATAAAGCATCTGATCGGAGGTAAAGTTCTCATATCAGTGGCGGCGGGAATATCAACAAAAATGCTTGAGATGTATCTCGGAGATGCGGGTGGTGCTGGAGGTGCCGCGGTGCGTGTGATAAGGGTTATGCCGAACATCGGCGCGGTTGTTGGTGCTGCTGTGTCGGCTATATGTCGTGGAAGCCACGCGAGCGATGAGGATGAAGCGGTTGCAAAGGAGATTCTGAGTGCCATAGGAGATGTCTATTCTGTTGATGAGAAGCACATGGATGCGATCACAGGATTGAGCGGCAGTGGAATAGCATTCATGGCAACAGTCATAGATGCACTCGCGGATGGCGGCGTGTATGAGGGAGTTCAGAGAGATCTCGCACTCAAAATCGCAGCAAAAACGGCTGAAGGCGCTGCTAAAATGATTTCAGCGGGATTCTCTCCTGAGAAAATTCGCGAACTCACCGCTTCGCCAGGTGGAACCACGATAAGAGGCATCCTTCAAATGGAAAAAGGCGTGAGAGCAGCTGTGATGAACGCTGTTATCGCAGCAGCAAAAAGATCGCGTGAAATCGCTGCTGTCACTGCTGTCGCTGCTGAAAAGGAGGCTGGTGGATATATTAATGAACAAAAATAAAGATCATGTCAACGCACACAGATCAGCGCTGTCATCTTCAGCTCCCCTTCAACATGCGCGGTGACATTTGAGAGGAAAAACCAATGCGATGTGTGACTGCGATTTTATTATTCAGATATGTACAATTTCCAACATCAACATCAACATCAACACCAACACCAACATCAACATCAACATCAACACTCAAAACACTCAAACCTCTGCGGGAAGATGATCATCTCAACTCAAATGCCTGAAGCTCAGATTCGGAACTACTGCTGGAACTACTGCTCAAATCACCGTAGAATGTCACCGTAGAATGCCAATATCAACATCACGAGACATCCCAAGGGGAATCAGCATATCTGCCGACTTGTGGCATCCTGTTGGAACAGCCGAGTATCTGAAATGAGTGAAGAATAGTGGTTTTCATCTTCAAAAAATGTGATTTTCTGCGATAAAACTTATAAAAAGCAAAAATTTTGGAAAATCTATTGTCTTATGCCCAAGAAATTCAGATATTCTATTATCATATTCCAGTTTTCAGTTGAAAGCGTCATGTGTGCGAAGGAAGGCGGAGATGAAGAAAACGAAGAAAATGTGTCAGAGGAGAACTTCTGTGAGATGTTGAGAGATCTGGCAAATGATCTGCTGCGGAGAGTTTCCGCCACAGCGACGGAAGAGCGGTTGGAACTGGAGATAGAGGGGGTGGATGCCGGCGTGTTCCTGTCGTCTGTCGTCGCGAAGGAGTTTGTGAGACCTGCGAAAATGGATGATCTGCGTGAGAACACAGACATGCTCATTGAGATTGTTGTGAGAGAAGTTGATACCGACCTGCAGAACAGAATAATGGTGAAGTTGCAGATAGACGAGCATGGTGATGTGATAATAAAAAATCATGGTGTTCAGGAGGCGGAGATACTGGAAAGTTATGTTGATTCTGAGAGCGGGGATCTCCGTGCTGAAATAAGGAGGAGGATTGAGAGGAAATCGGTTGAAGTAGCATCTGCTTTGCGTGATGCAATAATCTCATTTCTTCATCCGTCGCCATGAATCGCATATGAAATGCCATCCGGTGAGCCTTTCAACTTCGTCCTTCTGAGATGAGAGCCACATTGCGTTCAACGCTTTTCAAGCTGAAAGCTGAAAGCTGAAAGCTGAAAGCATGATCTCCCCGCGCTCCCTCAAAACCCCTTCCTCAGGAAGTGATCACACATCACTCACACCAACCGATGTTCCATGCATTTTTCCTCAAACACCTCAAGACCCTTCCTCTCCTCAGTGCCCATTTTGTAGGAGATTGCGAGGAAGTATGTTTTGAGGAATTCTCCGGGCAGTCCCGATATTCTCGCTGCTTCTTCAACAACATTATCTATATTTTGCATACCAAATGAGAGGGATTCCATTATTTTTCTGTTTGCTTCTTCCATATTTTTATGAGATAATGATAAAGAAATTCCGAATACCATCGGATATCCTGTCAGCTCATACCATTCCTCTCCAAGATCCATAACAACATTGAATTTTCTGCGTGCTTTAAGTGCTTCATCGCCTATGATGAGTGCATAAGGGCATTTCTTCAACAGGTCATGAGCGGATATGCCGTCCACATGTATGATTTTATTTTTCATATCACGCTCACGCAGTATTATGCGGAGAAGATTTACGGAGGTAATTGACTGCGATGAAACTGCGATATCTCCGTCATCCACCTTCATCTTTTTTGATACTATTATCACACTGAATATTCTGCCACGATTGTCGGCACGAGATGATATGCAGAAATCGTATGAGCGCAGATGCTCCTTTCTTGATATGTAGTAAAATGATGGGGCGGGCGCAAAATCGACCTCGCCTCTTTCAAGCATCTCAACCATTCGCCTGGGCGAAGCCTCCACCAGACGCACATTTGATTCTCCGATGTGCACGCAGTGCTCCAGATAGAAATAAGGAAGGAAATTGTTCAGAAATCCAAACTTTCCTATCCTCATCTCTTTATTATGTTGCAGAATGTGTCCCTCTCAGCCGGAATCTTGCCAGCACCTCGTATTATTCTCTGCATATCGCTCACAGATAGCTGATTTGGAGATGATGCGCCCGCCGAATGCGTGATTTGTTCGCCCATTACAGTGCCATTGACATCATTGGCACCATAATTCAGCGCAATTTGCGTCAATTTCTCACCCAATCCAACCCAATAAGCACAAATGCTCTTGAAATTGCTCAGAACTATCCTTGAAACAGCAATTGTCTTCAGTATGTCGTATGAACTTGTCCTCATATTCAATCCCATCTCAGCAATTTTTGTGTTTTCAGGATGAAATGGGAGAGGTATAAAGGATATGAAGCCTTTTGTGCGATTCTGAAGATTCCAAAGTTTGAATATATGCAAAGCCCTGTGCCTGATCTGCTCAATATGCCCGAATAGCATCGTTGCGTTGCTTTTTATGCCTATTCTGTGAGCGATTTCCATGACTTTCAGCCATTTATCCGCATTTGCCTTATTCGGACATATCATCTTGCGAATCTCATCAACAAGAATTTCAGCACCTCCGCCGGGCATCGCATCCAATCCTGCAGATTTCAGCCTTGAAAGCGTCTCTTTTATGCTCATTCGCTCCTTATTTGCGATGAAATCTATCTCAACTGCGGTCAATGCCTTCACAACAACATTACGCTTTTTCATGCGTGAGAGCTCTTTTATGCGTGAGAAAATCTCCTCAAAATATTCAATACTCACCTCGGGGTTGAGAGAGCCGACAACATGCAGTTCTGTTGCTCCTCGCCTTATTGCATCCTCCGCTTCCGCAAGAACCTCCTCAACTGTCATTAAATATGCATCGCTGTCTCCAGCATCTCGGTAGAAAGCACAGAGAGGACACTTCGCCACGCATACATTCGTGTAATTTATGTGCTTGTTCACTACAAATGTCACAATATTTCCTTCTCCACGATTTATTTTGTCTGCGATCTCTCCTATTTCGTGAATGTCAGCATCAAAAAGCATTTCTATCTTTCTCGGCGTCCATTTCTCCTCCGCATATTCCGCAATCTCCTCCTCTTCTCCTCCGTTCACATTCATCCCCTCTTTTTTCTCTCACATTCAAATAAAAAAGATGGACGCTCATCCTCATCGGGAACAGAAAGATGGACGGAAACTTGAGTTGAGCAAGAGCTCAAGATTAGCATTACGATGCGGGGATGATCGAAGATGAAATTAGTTGAGCAGGTGATTTCACTCGCGCTCTTCGCATGGCTCACTGAGTGGAACCCTCTCTCGCTCTTGAAATGGCTCTCGCAACCGGGGAAAGTGCTGAAGGCGGGCGCTGGCTTGCGTAAGATTTCGTGCTTCGGCGTGAACCCTCATATCGTTTGGGAGGTCACGAGGCGATGTAATCTGCGTTGCAGGCACTGCCACGCTTTCGGTGGAGAGCCTTCAAAGGAACTTTCAACAGAGGAAGCGAGAGAACTCATTCAAAAATTAAAGGAAACTGGCATAAAAACATTTGTCTTCAGCGGAGGGGAGCCTTTACTGCGTAAAGACATCTTCACCCTCATCTCAGATGCAACTGAAAAAGACTTCAACATATTCATTGCGACAAACGGCACACTCATCACGACTGAAGTCGCCCGGAAGTTGAATGAATATGATGTCGGTGTTGTCATAGGTATTGATGCGCTCCGTGCTGAGATTCACGACGAATTGAGAGGTTCTCGCGGGGCGTGGAAGGCAATGATGCGCGGCATTGAGAACTGTCTGCGTTATGATACATATCTGCACTTCAACATAGTCGCTTCAAGGATGAATTTTGAGGAAGTTCCGGGTATTATTGACTTTGGAAACAAAATAGGCGTCTTCTCATATTTTATTTACAACTTCGTTCCGCTGGGTAGAGGAGCAGAAATGGCTGAAAATGTCCTCACTCACGATGAGTTCTGCAGGCTTCTTCAAATTTTAGCGAATAAACAGCGTCATTCTTCGGGGATAATAATCCCGGTTGCGGCACCTGAATATTTTGCGTTCCTTCTGATGCGGAAAGGTGTGAGGAGAGATTTTGTTTTGAGATTCATCGGCAATTTCATAAGCGGCTGCCTCGCAGCACAGTGTGGCATGCTGTATATAAAGCCAGATGCAGACATCTGGAGATGCCCCTTCCTTCCCGATAGCAGCATGGGAAACGCACTTAACCTCAGGATTCACACACGGATCCACACTCACATACGATCACAGCGACACTCAGCATGCGCCGCATGTATATACAGATATGTGTGCGGAGGATGTGCTGCATTAGCGGGACATGAAACAGCGGATGAATTATGCAGATGCGCGCTCAGAAGGATGCGCGCTCAGCTCACACACTGATCTGATAGTGATGATGAAATAGGAAGCACCCATTAGGCGTCATCCGATATCCCCTCAGGAGAAGCATCACCGAGCGACAGACATCACTGATGTGAGAGTGCTATACGCACATATATGATCATCAATAACCGAAATGATGCATTAAAGTATTTATGAGTGCATGGTTTATTTATGAAGATGATCGTGGTGCAGAGCATAGAGCTGATGCCTCTGTCGGAGTTTTCGCCGGTGCTGTTGTATCGTGCGATCACTGCGCTTGAGGGTGCGGAGCCGTCGTATCTTCTGGAATCTCGTGAGGGCATTCCGAGGGTTGCCCGCTTTTCGATAATAGGATTTGACCCTGCGGTTGTGATATCGGTGAAATCCTCTCATCTGAACATGAAATTTTACGATGATGCACTGCGGAAATCGGAGTTTGAGCGATGTTTTGAGCCAGAAAGACCGCTCAGCGTTATAAAATCGTTTATGGAGAGGATGAACGCGGTCGTCATCACATCCTCATATGTGAGGAAGCGGCTGAACGCGAGATGCAGCAGCATCGCTCAGGGCGGCATTGCAGCTGCAACATCTGCATCGTGCGACAGCAGCGAAATTCCTTTTCTCGGTGGATTCGTGGGTTACATCGCATATGACTTCGTTCGCTATTTTGTTGATCTTGATGATAGCACTGTTGATGATCTCGGGCATCCGGATTTCTCGTTCATACTCACGAGGAAAAACATCCTCTTTGACCATAAAGAGCGAAAGACATTCATCCTCTCAAACAAATTCATACCGATGGACAATATTTCAGGGATCAGAGATGCAATATACGAAGCAGATGCGGAAATTACAGAGACAATGACGACATTGAATGACCTTGATATAAAGGAAATTGAGAAGGAAATTGGGGAGGAGAAAAAGAAAAAAATCAAGCGTGCGGAAGCAGGGATAGATTTCACAGCTAACATGAGCGAGGAAGTGTTCAAGCGAATTGTGAAAAAGGCAAAAGAATACATACGTGCAGGAGACATCTTTCAAGTTGTGCTCTCACAGCGCATAGAAACGGATTTCAAAGGTGATGAGCTACAATTTTACATGCGTCTCAGCGAGCTTAACCCATCACCATACATGTATTTCCTGGATTTCGGCACGCGCAAGGTCGTCGGTGCGTCACCTGAAATGCTTGTGAAGGTGGATGCGGCTTTTCAGTGGATTTCATCATCTTCATCTGCTTCATCTGCTTCATCTGCTTCATCATCTTCATCTGCTTCATCAGCCTCATCATATTCATCGTCATATTCATCACTATCTGATGACAGATGTGATCTCCGTCTCGAGATTGGTGCGGATGCGATTGATGCTGATGATATCGCATTGTCAGGAGCTCACAGGCAGTTTCGACCTGCGCTCGGCGGCAGGAATGTGAGGAGCTGCCCTATTGCAGGCACAAGACCGCGTGGCAGCACAGAACATGAGGACAGGATGCTTGAACTTGAGATGCTAAACGATGAAAAGGAGCGTGCCGAACATATTATGCTCGTTGACCTTGCGAGGAACGATATAGGTAAGGTATCAAAATTCGGCACTGTCCGTGTGCCTCGTTTTATGTATGTGGAGAAATTCTCACATGTCCAGCATATTGTATCAGATGTTGAGGGAATTTTAAGGGATGATGCGGATGAATTTGATGCTTTAGAGGCAACTTTCCCCGCAGGAACAGTCTCAGGGGCACCGAAAGTGCGTGCTATGGAGATAATAGAGGAACTTGAACCTACAAGAAGGGGAATATATGCGGGATGTGTTGGATATTTCTCCTTCAACCGCGCAGCGGATACCGCAATAACAATAAGAACTGCAGTGTTTGAGGGTGGGAAAATGTATGTTCAGGCAGGCGCGGGCATCGTCGCTGATTCAGTTCCTGAGAGGGAATACATGGAGACTTTGAACAAGTGCGCCGCAATACTCGCATGCCTCTGATGATGCTATATGAGGAGGTGAGGAGGTGGTCCACATGAAAGTGCTTGTTGTTGACAATATTGATTCATTTGTTTACAATATCGTGCAGTATATAGGCACACTCGGCGCAGAACCAATAGTTATCAGGAACAACACATCCATGAACAAAGTGAGAAAAATTGTTTCAGCAGACGAAATAGATCATTTTATACTTTCTCCAGGTCCTAAAACTCCTAAGGACGCGGGCATCTCAAATGATATTGTGATCGAGTTCCCTCATAAGAAGATACTGGGAGTTTGCCTCGGACATCAGTGCATCGGTTTTGTCTTCGGCGCAACAATAAGGATGGCGAAACAGCTGAAACACGGAAAGACAAGCATCGTGAAACACAACGGAAAGCACATATTTAAAGGGCTCAGAAATCCGCTTATCGCGGTCAGATATCATTCATTGGTCGTCGATAACCTGCCAGAATGCATGGAGGTCACTGCAAATAGCACGGATGATGGCGAGATAATGGGGATCAGGCATAAATATTATGATATATTCGGAGTTCAGTTTCATCCGGAATCTGTTCTGACTCAGGATGGAATGAGGTTGCTGAAGAATTTTTTAGATCTTTGATTTCGAAAGAGAAGGAGTAAAACGAGTGTTCCAGATGGCGCTTTTGAGTTTTATGGGAATAGTGATAAAAAATAATGTGGAATATATGAAAAGAATGTAAAATGTATGGAAAGGAGAAATAAAACCTCTGATATAACCTCAACATGGAGTTTGTCTGTTGATGTCGCACGCGTGGAGGGGACAGGTAGTCCGGAGATGGAGGGCGAATGAGGTATGCAGAACGGGCGTATAAATGTTGTGGCAGCAGTGATGATGATGATTGTGGCAGCCGTTCCTGTATATGCGAGCGCATCCGCCGACGAATTTTGTGTTGATGGTGCGTGGGGATATGAGGGATCATATGCCACGGTTCCTGTCATCATAACGAATGTGCATGATGAACCCGTCACCGGTATTGAGTTCAGGATAATATTTGACAGCAATGTTATATCACTTTCACATGTTGAAAAGGGAGATCTGACCGCAAACTGGAGTTCCCCCATGATGAAAAAAGAGGGGGGATCATATGTAATAGGCATTGTTGGCGCCACATCTGACGCGATAAAATCCGGAGAGTCCGGTTCCGTGATAATACTCAATTTCAGCATAGTTGGAAAGGCAGGTAATGAAACCACTATTGAAATATCGGACATAAAGCTTGTGAACGGAACCGGAGATGACTCGGGGACAGCACACGCAAGGAGCGGCATTTTCACAGTCTTATCAAGAGGAGAAACCCCTCCACAATCTCCTTCCCCATCTCCACGCTCACAACCTGCAGTAACCCCTCCGACATATACCCCGCCTGCACAATCGCCGACATCACCGACATCACCAACGCCGTCACTGAAATCAATACCCCCTGTCATCGCGCTTCTGATACTGCTGATAACCGCAACACTCCCGAGCCTCCGCCGAGGCCGAAGAGTGTACGCCGATGGCCGAAGAGTGTATAAAAGGTAAAGACCTATAATACCGCATGAGCGGAAAATTTGAAGGAGATCCTTCTTCTGAGGTTTCAATCTGTGGAATCGTCGGACGAATGTACAGATTCGTGTGCGGTTTTTCAGCTCTGATTATTGTATTGATTCTCATGCCGGCTGCTGCGGGTGAAACTGCAGGTGAAAACATCTCCTTTCGCATAGATGATGCGTGCGGTCATCACGGGGAGAATGTGATGTTGCCAATAATATTCACAAATATTCATGAGAAAATTGTAGGTATTCAGATCAAACTTTCATATAACAGCAGTGTTATCAGGATTTCAGATGTGAAAGAAGGTAATTTGACAGAGGATTGGAGTTCTGTTGAGATGAGCGGAGAGGAAGGAGAGTGGATAATGTCCACTGTGGGTGCAATATCAGATGCTATAGATGTCGGAAAATCAGGTTCCGTTATTGTTCTGAATGTCAGTGTTGTCGGAAAGCCGGGAGATGTGACCACGATAAACATATCTGATGTGAGACTTTCCTCATCCTCCTTTCGGATCCTACAGGAGAACATATCTGTGAGAGGCGGAACATTTCTTGTTGTTTCTCCATTGAGTCCGAAATCCTCACCGACTCCTGTCAGCAACAGTGGATTGAGTGGAGGAAGTGGATTGAGTGGAGGAGGTGGGTATGGAGGAACGGGTCAAATCCCCACAAAGACAAAGCCGCAAGCAGATGAGCCCCGGTATGATGAGGCATCAACGCCTGCTCCCTCTCCGTCTGAGACTCCCGCTCCGGATATCTCTCCCGAGGGGTTTGATGCTGAGATGTCACAGCGACGCAGCGATGCTGATAAGAGCTCTCAGGCGGAAAGAGAGAGGCATGGATTCACTGTCATTGTTGCGCTAATTGCGATTTTCATCATTGTTGCGCTATACACAAGACAGCGGCGACTGAAATAACAGCGAACAGCGAGGCAGAGCGAGGCGGAGAAAGACATTGCTTCAGGAGTCAATGAGGAGGCAATCTGACTGAGAATGACACGCGATACACATTTCTGCCTTCAACCCTGCCATACAATTTCGGGCTTTCGGACACTGAGCCACCCAGATATCTCACGATTTCCCTTGATATGCGTCTTGCACATGCGGAACTGCTCACATAAAAGTCAACTCCTCGCCGCACATGCTTCTCCTTGGATATGAAATCCTTTTCACGCAGCGATGAGAATGCAATTTCCCTCGCAATGCGTATTTCATCCTCAGTGGGCTCCCTCCCCTCCGCTCTGAGCTGGATTATCGCCTCGTAATATCCGCCCACAAATCTGCTGCATACCTCGCACACCTCTCTCCGCAGAGAGATTTCAAGCGGAAACTCCTCCTCCTTTTCAACACCACTCACGACAACGGACACACGCATCACAACTGAGATGCTCCCGCGCATCTCTTTGATGTCACGCACTTGAACGCGGAAATCCTCGCACTGCAGTCTCTTCATTATCTCTCTGGTGACGAAGTCCTCAGCAGCACGCTCCACGCTCACTCTCTCCCCTCCCCTGAAGAATGAATCACATACACGGCAGTATTTCAAAAGAATCTTAGAGGGGACAACATTCGCTATCTCAATGCGCGCGGCGAAACAATCACGACATAGACCCTCAATGAGATCCGATGTCCTGCGACCGCAGCTCGGACAGAACAAACTGCGAAAACCTCTCTTCGTCGCACCTGCGCTGCTCACCCTCTCATCCCGCCTCCGCTCCTCATGCTCCTCATGCTCCTCATGCTTCTGCTTCGCACTTCTCATCCCTCTCATCATATTATAAGGAGATTCACGATAATGTCGGCGCGGTCGCGGCAGATGCAGCGAAGGGTGTGGAAACGTTTGTGGAGACCACAACACTAACACTGGCAGGAGGAGAGAGCGGTGATAAAAGGGAAGGGAGAGATGCCTCAGGGCTTTCAGCGATTTTTAAATATTTGCGGAGAAATTCGAAGGCATGGAAATCTTCATGCTGCTGCTCGCTGTTGTTTTGTTGGTCGTTCTGCTTGTTTTCATCGCCTACTATATCTCAATCTACAACCGCCTGCAGAGTTTGAGGAACGGTGCTGAAGCGACGCTCGGTCAGGTGAGAGTGGCGTTGAAAAAGCGGCTGGACATGATTGAGCAGCTCGTAGAGTCAGTGAAGAGCTATGCGAGGTTTGAGCGTGAGACATTTGAGAGCATCACGAGAATGAGAGCGAGTTTGGGCAGGGCAAGTCCCGAAGAAATCAACAGAATAGAGAGAGAAAGCAGAGGTATTCTCGGAAATTTGCTCGCAGTTGCGGAGAATTATCCTGAATTGAAAACTTCAGAGGCGGTTGTGAAAACGATGGATGCGATAAAGGAGATAGAGGAGGAAATTGCGAGGCACAGATACACATACAACAACATCATTCAGGAGTTCAACACGATGCTTGATGTCATTCCTTCAAGATATGTGGCGTCAATGGCGGGCATGCGAAAGATGGGATACCTTGAATTTCCTGAAGAGGAGATGCGTCGCCCCGAAGTGAGCTGGAGTTGAGCGTGCAGGCTGACTGAAGGAAAAGGGAAGAAGGAGAGGAGAATATTACCTAAAGATCCAGTCAGAAGGGGGAAAGAGGAGGGAGGAGAAATGAGAGAGGAGAAGCAGCTTGCAATATTTCTGATTGCAACATTTTTGGTGGGAGTTACAGGTCTTCTACTGACAGGTGTCATTGCAGGCGGCAAAGACACGGTTTATGTCAAAGCATACAGGGCGGATTTTTATTTGAACGGGACACTTTCAGAGCATTTCACATACGAAATCCGAGAGGCATCTAAATACAGAATGCTTTACAGGGTTTGGGAAGCCCCGCTTTCGTTTGAAAGCCTCAGCGTTCCCTTCGTTGAGCCTTTGAGCATAAATCCACCGCAAGGAACTGTCCCGTATGTGAAAAACCACAGGGGAAAAGTCTGGATTTTTGAGAACGGTGCTTGGAAGCGTTCATTCCGACACCGCTACTACGAAATCTGGTCGCTTGCAGAGAGGAACGAGGCGGGATGCTACAAACCCGAAAGGTTCAACGCAGGAGAACAGGAAATCAAGTATGTCTTCCGTTTGCACCCGCCTTTGGAGTGCGACGGCGAATACTGCCACCTGAACCTCAAACTCGCAACGAAGCATCTGCCTTACGAGCATGTGACAGTCGCAATTCACGACCCTCAAGGATTAGTTGAGCGGATTTTCACGCATCCTCCGATGGAAATCAGGAAGGAAGCGGCGGAAGGAGTGGGAGAAGAGGGAAAGAACGGAAGTGAAAGCGGTAGTGGCAGCGGAGGAGGAAGCGGGAAAGTGTGGCTAATCACAGGCGAAAGCCCGAAGGACACGCTACTTGAGGTTGAAATGCTCCTCTCTCCTGAAGTTTCAGGAATTATGAGCGGTTTTCCTCGCACTGTTGAAGATGTAAAGGATAAAACACTCACCGCAAATTCGCAATATTACCTGACATACAACATATTTTCAGCACTGTCGGTGATTTTGAAGGTATTGATTCTCGCATTCCCCCTCATTTTACTCTTAATTTACTACAAATATGGTAGAGAGAAGCGATTTACGGTGCCGAAGTTCCTGAGTTATGTGCCGAGGAAGAGGAAGCCGTGGGTGGTGAATCTCGTGTTCAAGAAAGATGCGTTTGACTTTGACGAGGACGGTTTCTATGCCACGCTTCTTGACCTGCACAGGCGAGGCATTTTGAGGATTGAGTCGGATGAGGAGAATCTGAGGATAAAGTTGTTGAAAGGGGTTGAGGCGGGAGAGGACGAATATGAGCGTGATGTGCTGAGATTTTTGAGAGATTACGCTGAAGATGGCGTTTTTGATGCGAAAAAGTTCAAAGAAAGTGTGGAAAGCTTGAGAGATTCCGCAAAATTTGGTGGAGATGCGATGCTTGATTTGAGCAGTTTGCATGATAGAATGCGGAGATTATTGAAAACTGCGGACAAGCGGGTTGCTCGTGAGTTCGTAGCAAGCGGGAGGAAGTATGTTGCGATGCTTTCAGCACTTTTCTTCGTTTTAATGCTTGTTGTGATTGCACTCGCAGCAGTGTTCGGAAGCGTGCATCCGCCGTTGAATGCTTGCGTTGCCTACTCGCTCATTCTTTTCGTGCAGTCTCTCGTGCCGTTGCCTGCACCTTCTTCGCTCTTCGGCAAGTGGAAGCGGGATTACTACAAGGAGAAGCAGGAGTGGGACGCATTCCGCACATTCCTCTCAGATTTCGCCGCCATTCAGAAGTATGCTCCTGCGGACATGAGCATGTGGAAGGAGTGGCTCGTCTACGGAACTGCTCTCGGTGTCGGGAAGAAGGTGGCGGAGGCGATGAGAAAGATGCGAGTGAAAGTGCCTGCTGCGGAGGAGGCGGATGCAGTCATATTCATGCCGATGCATTTCGGTTATATGTTCAGAGCAACCGCACCTCCCTCAACAACGACGGGCGGCGCTGGCGGCGGTCTCGGTGGTGGTTTCGGTGCCGGTGGTGGCTTCGGCGGCGGAGGAGGCGGTGCAAGATGAAAACGAAAGGGAAGAGATCTCTGCGACCACAATTTCTCATCATTTGCTGCAGCGCAGCATTTAATGAGATTTCAATTTTGCATATCTATATGTGATAAACGCACGTTTTGCCTTATATCTCACCTTTGCCTCATCATAATCATACTGCTCAACAAGCTTTTCAAGCAGCCTCCTCTTGCCAACTCCTTTAATACCGAGCTCCTCCATTATTTTCAGTGCTATTTCTTTTTTCAATCGCTCCTTCTCATCTGCTGCCTCTTCCTCATTTTTATTTTCTTTTCCTTCTTCCTCCTTTTTCCCTCTCCTCTCTCCTCTCATTTCTCCCAACCTCTCTCGCCACGCTACGCCACGCTACGCCACGCTAACCACGCTTGCCCGCTTTCAGTATTTCCACAGGTGAAAGAATGCGGCTGCTTATGGCAAGTTTCACTTCTGATATCGCGAGATAGGGAGGGATATCCGTTATTTTAAATGACATTTGCTCCTCCCCTCCGTCTGTGGATCTCAGTATGATGCTCTCGCCTCTGAACAGATGCAGATCACGTGCTGTTTCGGGACTTATCTCAACGAAGTTCTTATCACGAATTCCATACCAGAAAAACGGATTTGTTTTATAAAGGAGCAATCTGCTATTTTCTTTTTTATCTTTCGCCTTCCTCACCCTTTTCGCCTTTTTTCCCGCTTTTTTTCCTCTCTTCTTCGTTGTTTCCGCATCACTGCTGGCGGTGGTGCTTCTGACGGCACCAACAAAAGTCTCATATTCGCTCTTCTTTGAGAATCCGAGATGCGATCTCACGATCTCATGAACTCCTTCATAAGAGAGGCGCTCACCGCCCATCTCGCTTATGATTTCAACACTCTCGCACGATGAACCCCCCACATCCAATACGCATCCCTCCACATTGACAACTGTTCCACGCCTCATGAAGAAAGGCTCGTTGGATATTGTGATGTGCGCATTCCTGCACAACGGACTGTCAAATGTACCATGAACGGCGAGCAGCTCAATATCCGCGAGATCGGAATCGCTGAAAAAATGAAGAGACAGATCGGGTTCAAATACATAGAGCGCTTTTATCCTGCCCTGTCTCACATCATCAACTATCTCAAATATGCCTTTCTCACAGCGATAATCCATTGCGGAACTCAACAACATCGCGCCGTTCGCGTTCAGGAAAGGCTTCAGCAGGAATGTCTGCGTGCTCAGCATGTCAATTGCATCAATGAAACGCGCATCAGTCATCGGGTTCAGGTCGGCGATTATCAGCGCATCTTTCACTTCATATGTCTCAACAAGCGCATTCGCAACATTCAATGCCACATCTCCCATATCAGATGGAGGTGTGGACCCCAATATCTCATCCACGAGAATCGTTTTATCTGCGATTTCCCTGCTGTTTTCAGCAAAGGAGACATCTATAACCTCCGCACCTCTCTCTTTAGCACGCAATATTCGTCTTGTTATCAGAGGATACTGCACAAAAGGGTCAAAAAAGAACAACAATATATTTTGGACATTCTCTATTTTGCTTAATGGATGCATTTCCAGTGGAAATCGCTCAGTTCCTGTCACGAGGTTCCTGCATTTCAAAGACTTGCACAGCGAGATCATCGCGGCAAACTCCTCATTCGTCATCATTCCGGGCAGTGCGATGAATGCGATCTCATCAGGCTGCATGGTTGTCAATTGCTCTCTCATCTCATTGACAGCGTTCTCCGCCTTTGCATCCCTTCCCTTTATTGTTGTTCTCATGCGGCTGCGTGAGTAAAATCTCGGAAGATGCATGCCGAATTTGCACAATTTCCCCGCATTCACAGGAGATACTTTGCGATGCAGAACGCTGCACCCCGCCTCGTTTTTCATCAGATATAAGCCACAACCAATACTGCATCCCGGACATATCGTGGAATGCACTGATATCATCCTGATTCAAAAAATGAACTCTGCATAAAAGATTTGCGCTTTTTTCTCGCAGTCCGTGAGGAGTCCGTGAGGAGGGGCAGCACATAGCAAGGCTCTTCATTCACTGATCTTTCACATGTTTATCAGAACATTTGCACATTCAATAATATATTTGAGACAGCGCGCATTTACATGTCAAATGTGCAGTATGAGAGAAAAGAAGAAGAAAGAAATATGACAAGTCATCTACATATTTCATTAGTTGTCCTGATTGCACTGCTTCCCATTCGCCTGAGACCACATCGCATATCATCTCATAAATCCGCAGCCTCCCCACAACAATCTTCCGAATCTCCACAACAATCATCCGAAACAGGGGATTATGCGGATGATGAGGATGATGCGAGGAAAAGGGAGGGAGAAGAAGAAGAAGGCGGTGCAGCTTCTGTCATGCATAAATATGAGATTCCAGAAGGCTATGAGGAGGAGGAGCGATATTATGTGAGCGATTATGCATTTGTCTCCGTTTTATATAACGAAGAGACGAACACATATCTCTATTACACTGTTGAGCCATATTTGAGCAGGATAGAGGAGTTTTTCCTGGCCGAGATAAGCGAGAGGCTGCGAAATGTGCTGCTCTTCACAGATATAGAAGAGGAGGACAGGAGCAGAGAGGATGTGTTGAATGATAAGATATCGGAAGTTGTCAAGCAGCATCACATAAACATAAGCGATCTATCATTCAACAAAATACGATATTACATCCTGAGGGACTTCATTCATTTCGGAAAAATAGATGTTCTTATGCGAGACAGATTCATAGAGGACATATCATGCAATGGATACAACATTCCAGTTTTCGTATATCACTGGAAATATGGAAGTGTAGAGACGAACATTGTTTTTGATGAAGTTGAGCTTGACTCTTTTGTTGTGAAGATAGCGCAGAAAGGGGGCAAACATCTTTCACTGGCTGATCCGATGCTTGATGTGACGATGTCAGACGGCTCTCGTGCTGAGCTGACGCTGGGCAGCGAGATAACGACGAGGGGAAGCACATTCACGATAAGAAAATTTCATGAAGTTCTCATAACTCCTGTCGACCTTGTGCGCTGGAACACATTCAGTGCGGAGGCCATGGCATATCTGTGGATGTGTGTTGAGAACGGCAGGAGCATATTGTTTGTTGGGGGAACAGCATCCGGAAAGACAACATCAATGAACGCGATATCGCTGTTCATACCGCAGAACGCTAAGATCGTGACTATTGAGGACACACGGGAGATAAGGCTGCCCCATAAAAACTGGATCCCGGGTCTCACGAGAGATTCCTTCATGGGAGCCGAGCGCGGAGCGGTGGACATGTATGACCTCCTCAGAGCAGCACTCAGGCAGAGGCCCGAATACATACTGGTCGGCGAGGTGCGCGGAAAAGAGGCGCAAACTCTCTTTCAGGCCATGTCCGTGGGTCACACATCATTCTCCACATTTCATGCGGATTCAGTTGATGCTGCCATACATCGCCTTGAATATCCACCTCTCAGCGTCCCTCGCTCAATGATGCAGGCACTTGATGTGTTCTCAATTCAGGCACAGATATTCATAGGCAAAAAGCGCGTGCGAAGAAACATGGAGATAACAGAAAACCTCGGAATAGACCCAAACACGAGAAACATAAAAACAATAAGAGTGTTTGAGTGGGTTCCTTATGATGATTCATTCAGAATATCGCTTTATTCATCAAAAGTACTTAAAGAAATAGCACGAATAAAAGCATGTAGCAGGGAAGAAATTGAAAATGAACTGTTCACACGCGCAAATCTCCTCAAAATACTCGCCGAAAACAGCATATCCCATGAGGATTTCATATCAATCGTGAGAGCATATTACGCAAATCCCGACAAAGTGAGGCGGATGTATGGTCTGTGAGTGATTGAGCGAGCGATTGAGTGAACGAGCGATTGAGTGAAAGATTGAAATGATCAGAATGGGCATCACAAAAGTCGGCAGAAGAGGAGAAAGAGGCTACCGCAGAAAAAGCATCGGAGAGGACAGCGCAAACGACAGTAAGAAGCGTCTGAAGAGCGTTGAAGAGCTCGCATATGCAGTTTTCGGCAGATATTACAGGGGAAAGCGCTCAAAATATATTGAAATTGAAAACGCATTGCTTGCTGCAAGATTTCCAATAACATATGATATTTATCTCTCCAAAACACTTTTTTACTCACTAATAGCAGGATTTGTAGGATTAATTCTGGGATTTCTCAGCGTAAAATTGTTTGAAATAGCAAATTTTTTTCATTTTAAATATGATGTTCCTGATATTTTCGTAACATATAAAATTATACTGGTGACAATAATTTTCTCATGTCTTGGTTTTGTTGTGATGTTCATATCAACATATCTTCTTCTGTATTCCATTCCCTTCTCAAGGGCTGGAGACAGGCGGAGGGAGATAGAGAGAATGATGCCTCATGCAGTTCATTTCATGTATGCGCTGAGCAAGAGCGGCATAAGCATTATCCAGATATTTGAGGCGCTTGCGAGGCACAGCGAGACATACGGTGAGATCTCAAAGGAGATTGATTTTGTGCTCCGCAACATACGATATTTCGGAAAGGACCTCCGTCGCAGCCTGATAGAGCTCAATGAGATAACGCCATCGCAGACGCTGCGAGAATTTATAAGCGGCATACTGACAGTGATGGAGAGCGGGGGCTCCCTCCAGATTTTTCTCGCTGAGAAAGCCGAACAATACAGGGAGCGTGCAAAAGTTGAGCAGAAATCATTTCTTGAAACGCTCGGATTGTTCGCCGAAATCTACATAACTGTTCTCGTTGCAGCGCCTATTTTCTTCATAATAGTTCAGATAATAATGCTTGCAATAGGCTCCGGAAGCATGATGATGATATATGGTATTGTTTATGTGATGATACCATTTGGTTCGGCATGCTTCATCGCGCTGATACAGATGATAACTCCTTCTGATGTCAAGAAATTCGCATTTTTGAGGACAAAATATGACATTCGCAGGAAAAACATTGAGAATGTTCCTGAAGTGAGGGAGAGTGAGGCATACAGAGAATACAAGCGCATGCAGATGCGTCTTAAGATGCGTGAGTATATGAAGAAGCCGTTTGAGAAGATGCGTGAGAATCCTTTTCTATCGCTTGCGATGAGCCTTCCTGCTGCGCTTGTGCTTGTGGTAGTTGGAGGGTTTCATTTTGTAATTCCCGCCATACTCATCGCGATCGCGCCTCTCTCCTTTTTCTACGAGTTGAAGGAGAAATATGAGCGCAGGGTGAGAGATCAGACGCCCAACATATTGAACGGACTTTCATCGTCAATTGCGAGCGGGTTGACACTCATGAAAAGCATAGAGGTGGAGGCGAAATCCGGAAAGGGAGGAATATACGAGGAGATAAAGAAGATGCATCGCAACATAAAATGGGGTGCGGAGGTGAGTGATGCGTTCAAGATGTTTGCAAATGCTGTGAAAGTGCCGGCATTGACAAGGGTTGTCACAATGATATCTGAAGTGCTGCACGCGGGCGGCAACCTGTCAGAAGCGCTGAACATATCCGCGAAAGAT
The DNA here is from genome assembly GCA_026134085.1 of Candidatus Methanoxibalbensis ujae. Lineage (GTDB taxonomy): Archaea > Halobacteriota > Syntropharchaeia > Alkanophagales > Methanospirareceae > Methanoxibalbensis > Methanoxibalbensis ujae. The sequence continues at coordinate 23,577 of JAOQIN010000008.1, read as the reverse complement.
GCTGAGATGGAGAGAAATCTCGCAAAAGAGCGCTCAATGAACATGCTGATATATGTGATAATTGTGTACATCGCATTCTTCGTTTTCATCGGCATCGTTTACATGATGTTCAACAGCCTGTTTCCTCCTCTCTTCAAAGCATTCAGCACAACCTCAACATCATCATTAACTGTGCCCCTGAAAGGAGGATTGAGAGAACGGGAAATAACAGATGTCCTCATGCAGGCTGCAATTTTTCAGTCAGTTTTCTGTGGTCTTATGGCAGGTCAGATGGAAACGGGAAATGTCCTCGCGGGATTGAAACATGTCATCATCATGCTCCTGGCCACATGGATACTGTTCTTCTTACTGTTGTAATGTTGTTTAAGATGAGGACGAGTGGATGCATCACAACAATGCATCACAACAGTGCAGCACAAGAGCGCATCACAACAGCGCATCACAAAACGCTGCACGAGAGCATGAGAGAAGGAAGGCATGATGGATGGGATGGATGGGATGGATGGGTATGGGAAATGGTCCGCGCATGAGGGATGACTGCGATTTTGGATGAAGTGCTCGGACGCGGCATACCTGCGGATTCTATTGTTCTGATGGTATCAGATCCCTTTCTGCCTGCTGAGCTGATATTGTATGAGATATGCACATCACGCATCACATATTATGTTGTGACGGAGAGGCATCCTGAGCGAGTTTCGGCGGAGATATCCTCATTTGCCGCCGCCTCTGGCGGAATGAAGGAGGAAGTTCACATTGTTGATGCGAGAGGGAGAAATGTGAAGATTGTTGCAGATGTGCTGCTTGAGGCGAAGGATGCGAATGTGATCATAGACACTTTCTCACCTTTCGTGGATGATGACATTCTGATTGAGAACATGATGAATGCATGCGCATCTCACAACGGCTTGTGGATATTCCTTTTTGTTCCGAGAGGAGCCTGCGACGAGAAATACATGAGCAGACTGTCGTATCTGTGTGATGTGTTCGTTGACATGCGGGCGGAGCGCGTCGGCGATGACATCATCATGAAAATAGCGGCACCTAAGGTCAGAGGAGGAAATCCCTCAACGAGATATGTGAGGCTGCGATTCTCATCAAGCAGCGTTGAGGTTGACACATCAAGAGACATAGTGTAGCCTCTCCTCAACCACCACCTCAACCTCAACCACCACCTCAACCTCAACCACCACCGAGCCCGACCGGAGACGAGATGGAAGCGTGATGCGCACACACAATCACAGGAACACAAGCTCAATGCCCGCCTTACGCAGGAAATCCAGACCTTCCCTGTCGGTATATTCGCCACTCATCACAACTTTTTTTACACCTGCATTTATGATCAGTTTTGCACATATCTTGCACGGATATGAATTCACATAAAGCGTTGCGCCAGCTGCCTCCCTTCCAGCCTGTATAAGCGCATTCTGCTCGGCGTGAACGCCTATACAGTTGTGAACGACGAAGGAGCATGTCGTATATGATGCATCATCCTCAACTTCAATATTGTAAACATCGCCCTTGAATTGTTTTATGCGCTTTTGAACGACATAAGTGTGCAGTTTTCCATCTTTTATGTAAATATCATCACTGTCATGGTGCCATATCAGGAAATACTGCCCGTCATGCATGCTCAGAAGAGGAATCTCGCCAGTTCTGAGAGATATCTGATGCATCTGAAGTGCGAGTGTTCGTGATGTTGTCCTCGCTGCTGAATTATATGAGGTATCACCACTTCCGTATGCTGCGGCATCACTGCATTCAGAGCATTCTATCCAGCCCTCAAGCATGTATCTCTGCTTTCTCGGATGTATCATCATGAGCTCTGCCGGAATTCGCTCGCTCCCGAATATCGCAGAAAATATTGAAAATATGTTTGACTGAAATGTGATCTCTTTTCTCGCTCCTTTATCCCTCGTTTCATGAACGGAAACTCCAAAAACATCCTTTATCACATGCTTGACTTCATCCACAAGCTCTTTTGGGAGGGAGAACCTGAGATAGCGCGTCTTGACCTCACCCGCTGCGAGATAAAATCCGAAAAGGCGCAAAACATCCTCGTTCAAAGGCAGTTCAGCGGCATTATATGCGTCATCATACGCGTCAGTAGCATCATATGCGTCAGTGGCGAAGAGAAAAGCAGATTCTGGGATTTCATCTGAGGCGGCATCAGGAACGCTGAGGGAATCAAAGTCTTCAATGCGCGTGTCAAATGGCATGATCAACTCATATCCCCTCTCAACATCACGGGCGGCGATCCATTCCCAATCGCTTTTGCCATAACACTCGGTGCATCTGCCGCATGAGAGCACGGGATGTTCAGGTGTGAGCTCAATACTGAGCAGACCTTTTGGCTTTATCACGCATGTTTCGCCCTCATAGCTGTGTGAGATCACGCGCAGCACACGTTTAAATCGTCCATTGTGTGTGAGCACGAAATCATTTGGTGTCAGTTCTGATATTTTCTTGTGACCTCTGTGCGTGAGAACCTCAACATAAGGCGGCAGACACTCCTCATGACGCTCTCCACTTTTTATGTTGAGCATGTCGCGTCTGCATCCCACGTCAATGCAGTGCGGAAATCCACGAGGAGCGCCGTTGTAGCCAGTGGATATGATCACATTTTCCTTCACAATGACCGCACCTATCTGACGGCGCAGACATGTGGAGCGCCTCGCAACATCTTTCACGATGAGCATCCAATATTCATCCCACGATATCCTCTTCCCGCTCTCTCCACTCATCCTTTTCTTTTTCTGTTTCTATTTCTATTTTTTGATTGATTGAGCGCTTTATCAGGTTTATCATGTTTATCAGGGTTTCACCAGAAGAGGCATCAGTGAACATGCCATGACGCCGAGAGCGATAAGTGGAACAATGACAGATACGATCACAATGAATATCGCCCTTCCAGATGTGATTTCGTGAAGCTGCATGACGCCACTTATCCATGCGATGATTGTCCACACAGGTGCCATCAATATGTTCGGGCCGGGGAGCCATCCCAGCACATACACAGGTGTTGAGCCATATGCGACCACTTTGAATGACTGCTTCAGCCTCTTATCCCTGCCGCCAAATATTAGAACCCAGATATGCAGCCACACACTCCCATACAATATGAGGAGGAATCCGCCGAGAAGGACGCATAGAAAAACACCGCCCAGGACAACAATCGCTGGATCCACAGTAAAAGGCATCGGAAGCATACTGATAATCTGGCTCATGCCCGTCACATTCATCACAGCAAACAGAAGCACAGCCAGAATCACTGCAAGAATGAAGAGCAGCGGCATGAAATACTTGAACGCATCGGATAGCGTATCCTCCTTCACCTCGCTGAACGCTTTCACAGGATGAAATAAAAATTTTCTCACCCTTTCAAGCATATCTACCGTTCCTCAGTCTCTCACTTATATAATTTGCTGTTTTTGGGAGTTGCATGGATTTATCCTCCGCAATCCTCAATCATACTTCATCATAATTTAATCATACGCAATCACAATTCAATCATACTCCATCACAATTCAATCATACTCAACCACAACGCTGCCGTCACGAAAAGACAAACGCAGCTTAAAGTTTTATCATAAAAAATCACAGAATTATGTTCAATTTTCTGCCGCACTTCGTGCAAAACGGCTTTTTTATGTTCATTTTAACATGATATCCCTTTCTCTCCACGAGCAACTCACCACAATCCGGGCAGTATGTGTTCTCATATTCGTGACCGGGCACATTTCCGAGATATACAAATGAGAGTCCCTCCTCACGAGCGATTTCTGCAGCTCTCTCAAGCGTTCCGACCGGCGTTGGAGGGACATCAGTCATGAGATGCGAAGGATAGAAGCGAGAGAAATGCACGGGAATATCCTCATCAAGAGAGACGACCCAGCGCGAGAATTCCCTCAGTTCCTCTTCGCTGTCATTATAATCCGGGATTATGAGATATGTCAGCTCAATATGTATTTTCTTTTCATACATCCTTTCGCAGGTGTTTATCACCGGTTTGAGAGATGCATTGCACACATTTCTGTAGAACTCCTCCCTAAAAGCCTTCACATCAACATTTGCAGCATCCAAAAGTGGTGCTATCTCGTTCAATGCATCTTCACTCATGTATCCATTTGTCACATAAACCGTGTATAAACCGTATTTTTTCGCGATTTTAAATGTATCATATGTGAATTCTATCCATATCGTCGGCTCGTTGTATGTGAATGCGATTCCAGCGCATCTCGCCATCCTCGCATGCTCAACAACATCTTCGGGCGACATCTCTGTCACTGGCACTTCTCCCACACTGAATGCTGATATGCTCCAATTTTGACAGTGCCTGCACCTAAAATTGCATGATACAGTTCCGAGAGAGAGAACGAATGAGGATGGATGGAAGTGATAAAGAGGCTTTTTTTCAACAGGATCTGCATGTATTGAAGAAACACTGCCATATATGAGCGTGTATAATTTACCGTCAATGTTTTTTCTTGTCCTGCATATTCCAAGATTTCCTTCAGAAATTGTGCATTTGTGAGCGCACACATTGCATCTGCACCTCTCATCACATTCATAAAGCATTGCTTCCCTCAGCATAATATCGCCTCCGCAGCATTTCGCACGGCATCACGATATTCATCAGTTGTATATACGCCGACATTATAACTTTCGTTCAGCGCATGCTCAACCATGCGGACAAGCGATGACACATCGCTCAATCTTTTCAGTCCATCTGATGCACTTCTGCCATTCACACTGCGGGCGGAGTAGACCTTCACAGCGCATTCATTCACACGCTCACGGCGTTGCACATCAAGTATGAGGAATCGTGCATCATCCAATCCCGCTCTTCTCGCGATCTCATTCTCCAGCTCCCTTATCACGCGATCTCCGCCGTCTGATATGTCATCCATCAGATCAGCACGAACATCGCGCACGGGACGGTAAAACGCCCTTTTGAAAAGATTGCGCTCATTTATACGATTCATCATTTCGCATGGAAATCCTCCCGCATTCCTCAAAAGCACATTCGCCTCGCAGTCGTCCATCATGCGAAGCGCATTTGCGAAAAATGCCACATCATCCACTCTCTCCTCCACATATACTTCCATAGCCCTGATAAACATCAACTGCGCTATTCGCGTCGTATGATGATTATATACCGATGGATACATGATAAATCTCGAAAATATCAGATATTCAGCGGGCGTTATCCCCTTTTTTGTCAATACAATCTCTCCATTATACAGACTTATACCCTGTATAAGCCGCATGTTATCTATAACTCCATATGCAACACCTGTATAATACGCATCCCTCACGAGATAATCCATCTTATCAACATCTATCTCTCCCTTCAATATTGTGCCAGCATTATTCATCCGCTCACCTTTTACGAGTGAGAGCACATCCCTCACATTGATGTCACGATCCTCAAGAACCTCAGCAACAGTCCTCGTGCCAGTGATGCTTCCAGCAGCTCTTGTGTTCGTGTATCCGCGCAGTATGTCATCTATGTCCTCATGACATATACCCGCATATTTCTTCAGCAGAGGCTCTGTCACATGTGAGTATGGACCGTGCCCGATATCATGTATCAGAGCTGCGGCGAGGATCTCATCTCTGTCCTCCTCCATACCGAGCTGAGATGTCAGAACATCTGCAAGGTGAAAAACGCCCAAAGAGTGCTCAAACCGTGTGTGATTCGCACCCGGATACACAAGATATGAGAAGCCAAGCTGCCTGATGCGCCGTAACCTCTGCATTTCAACAGTGTCAAGTAAGTCCATCGCAAAACCTTCCACATTTATGTATCCGTGAATGGGGTCCCTTATCACCTTTCGCGTTCCATTTCTCATTTTTTATTTTTTATTTCTCGTCTCTCTTCTCCCTTCATCGTGCATTCTTCAAACTTCATCGTGCATTCTTATCTTATCCGCCTCACCGGGTGATTCAGATGAGATGACACCCACGATGTCATCGGATGCCACACAAAAAATGCGCCTCTTAATTTTTTCAAAAGCGGCATCAACATCATCAATCGGAATTTCATCGCCGTCTTTAAATATTTCAGATTTAATATGTTCAGCAATAACATCATCTCGCTCAGGTTTAAGCCTTATAACTATTGAATTTCTCGGCAGAAAATTTCCATATTCCTCAATAGAACCCGTATTTATACCTTCAATGAGACCATCTGCATCTCCATCTGTGATTCCGATGAGTCTGATGTCCTCAAATCGTTTGAGTATATCGCCCGCAATGCTTGTCGTGTCGTCGCCGACTGTTATAACGATTGCGACATCTCCCTTTGATATTCTCGGGAACAACTTTTCAACGGTGTGGAATATGCATGCTTTTTTTCTGTCGTCAGCGAGTTTTATGCTTTCAACGCCAACTCTCCGCGGCTTTGTTCTCCGTATGTGCTGTCCCGTCTTCACGATTGCGGTCTCTATATCAACGAATGGCAGTTTGAGGAGGTTGTGAGATATGAGCATTCCGCCTTCAACATCAACGATCCTGCCGTCTTTCACCACCAATGTTATCTTTCCGCTTTTGTTATCCTCTGAGACATTGCCTATGACAGTGCCGTTCACAAGTATTTTCTCACCGGGCAGCACACCGCATATTTCACGCCGCAGAAATCCATCTGCATCTCTCTCACATCTGTTTATCACCGATGGCGCCTCCATCTCATCAAATCCAAAACACGCTTTCAAACGCTCATACTTATGCGCATCTCTCAGACGCCATATTATGAACACGCCTCCACCATCACGGACGCCATCACGGACGCCACTGCCGCCATGAACGCTGCAGCAGTATTCAGCCTGAACGAATGAGAAATCAGATGAATCAGATGAAGTCATTTTGAGCAGATTTCTGAGTATGCCCTCGCCGAGAGCAAGCGCGCTGTCAATTGATTTGGCATGGTTTACAAGGATAATGAATTTAATTCCGCTCTCTATAAACTCAAGAGCCACCTCAGATGGCTTCTTGTCCCTGCTTATGTCTATGACATGCTGCAATCCAGCGTCTATTATCGCTGTTTTTCCGGTTATACCGCCGAGAGCTGCCTCAAATTCAAATCCAGCTTTTCTAACCGCATCAAGCGCATGCTCAGCCTCCCCCTCGTCCACAACCTCAGGTCCGTGAAAGAGCAGGCCGATCTTTGCCTTCAATACCACGGATCACCTCCCGCCATCTTTGCCTTTAATAAATATAAGACTGAGAACTAAAAAAATAAAAAAACAAAAAAAGCAGAACAAAAAGCAAAAAAGTGAAAAAGTGAAAAAGCAAAAAAGCAAAAAAAGAAATGATGGAGAAACCGCTTCTGCTTTTCAGCGAAAGTGTGCACAACGCGGACATGTTTTATGCAACACGATTCCTCTCGTCGGACCCCTTCATATATCTCAGGGCGGACAGCGAGCTCATCGTGGTTCCGCACATGGAGGTCGAGCGTGCGAGAAGAGAGACAAAATTCAGTGAAGTGCGCTCATTCCTTGAGTATGGTGGGAACAGGGATGAGATAGATGTCATCATTCTGGAGTTACTTCGCGATAAAGGTGTGAATGAGGTCTGTGTTCCCGGATATTTTCCCGTGTTTATTGCGGATAAATTGAGAGAGAAGGGCATATCTGTTGAAGTTGCTGAGGATGTGATGGCGGAGAGGGAGATAAAGAGGTATGAGGAAGTCGTGATGATGAAGAAGGCGCAGCGAGCATGTGAATATGCGATGGACATTGCGATAAAGAAGATAAAAAGCTGCCGCATCCGTGATGTTCTCATTGAGGAGAGCGGAGATGCGCTTACGGCTGAGAAGTTGAAGGTGATTATAGAGCATGCGCTGATAGACTGCGGATGTGTTGCCGAGGAGGAGCCCATTGTCGCGTGCGGCAGAGGAAGTGCGAACCCTCACTGGACTGGAAGCGGCGAGATTGTTGCGGATGAGCCCATAATCATTGATATATTTCCGAGATTGAGGCGTGAGCGATATTATGCGGATATGACACGAACTGTCGTGAGGGGAGAGCCTTCGGCTGCGGTGGAGGAGATGTTTGAAACTGTCAGATATGCACAAGATGCCGCCGTTTCCTCTGTGAGGGCGGGAGTTTCATGTGCTGATGTGCACAATCTGGTGTGTGATATATTTGAGGAGAGAGGTTATGACACGCTGCGTCGTTTTCACGGGAATGAAAGCGAGGAAAGAAGAGATCTGAAAGAAGTCAGGAGAGGTTTTCTTCATGCCACAGGTCATGGTATCGGACTTTCTCTGCACGAGAAACCAAGTGTGAGCGATAATGACTATGTGCTTCAGGCAGGAAATGTCATAACAATAGAACCCGGCTTATATGACCCGGATATCGGAGGCGTCAGGCTTGAGGACATGATATTAGTGCGTGATAAAACATGTGAAAACCTGACAAAATTCGCCAAAACTCTGATCGTATAACACAACACAACAGATGCAGACACTTAAGCCGCTCTGAACATCATGGAGTTTTCCATATACCAGTGCCCGAGTTCCTTTTTTATCTCAGCCAATTCCTTCTCTATCTCAAGCTCGTTCGGATCAAAACCTTCCTCTATCATCTTCTGATATATCCTCTTCAGCTCATACAGTATTCTTTGAACTTCTTCAATCATCACTCATGAATCAAAATGAACTGTATATAAATGTTTTGAGCACTTAAAAAATAATTGAAAATATCATTAAAAACTGTTAGCGCCTGTTGAAAACACACCTGCTTGTGCAGAGATGTCTGCCTGTCTTACAGAAATATTCAAAATGAACGAGCCATTCCGGGTAATTAGGTGCAGAAGACACGAATTCAACAAGCTTTTTTATCTGCTCTATCGTCTTTGGATGAAGCTCATGCTCCATAGTGCATGCATCTTCATCGGCTATTTCAGGCGGAACGCGCAGAATTTCAAGTAATTTTCTTATAGCTGCATGCTTATCTGCCACAACTCTTCCGATATCTTTTCCTTTTTTTGTCAGTATGATGCCATCGTGCTTGCGATATTCAACGAGTCCAATATCTCTCAGCCTTTTCAGCATATCAACAACACTTGATGGCTTCACCCCGAGCGCATCAGAAATATCCTTAACACGTGCGTATCCCTTTTTCTCCGATATGTTCAGGATGGCCTCGAGGTAATCCTCCATCCTGCGGCTGAGCATTTCAGCTCTCATCTTTATCTTTATTATTTTTGTTAGACTTACCTAAATAAATATGAGGATATGAGGATGTATTGACAGCGAATGTCAGATGACGCATAGCGCGGAAGCGGGAGGCGGGTGGCGCTGAGCGGTTGAGGAGGTGATGTGAAGATGAGCAAATCGCAGAATCTGAAGAAGGAGCGTGGTGCCGGGAGTGGTGTGGATATAAGAACGCCTATTATCGCTGTTCTCGGACATATAGATCACGGGAAGACCACGCTGCTTGACCGTATACGCGGAACTGTTGTTGCGGAGAGGGAAGCAGGCGGCGTTACACAGCATATCGGTGCGACTGAAGTGCCTGTGGATGTGATAAAGCGCATATGTCAGCCACTCAAGCGCACATGGGACGACATAAAAGTGCCAGGACTTCTTTTCATAGACACACCTGGTCATCACGCATTTGCATCTCTGCGAAGGCGGGGAAGTGCGCTGGCGGACATCGCAGTGCTTGTTGTTGATGTGATTGAGGGATTTCAGCCTCAGACATACGAGGCTCTCAATGTTCTGAGGATGTTGAAAACACCTTTTGTCGTGGCGTTAAACAAAATAGACAGAATAAGCGGGTGGATATCATCAAAGGACAAGCCTTTCGTGATGAATTTCCGCGAGCAGAACGAATATGTGCAGCAGGAGCTTGAAAGGCGCGTGTATGAAACGGTTGAGACACTTTATGATTCCGGTTTCTCAGCTGAAAGATATGACAGGATACGTGATTTCACAAGAAACATATGTATTGTGCCTGTCAGCGCGAAAACTGGAGAAGGCATTCCCGATCTGCTTCTTGTTCTCATCGGTCTGTCTCAGAGATATCTTGAGGAAAGCCTAAAACTGCATGCTGAAGGTCCTGGAGAGGGGACAATACTTGAGAAGAAGGAGGAAAGAGGTCTTGGAACAACAATAGATGTGATATTGTATGATGGGAAGCTGAGTGTGGGTGATCTGATTGTTGTGGGAACAACGACGGGAGAGCCTGTTGTGACGAGGGTGAAGGCGCTGCTCAAGCCATCACCGCTCAGAGAGATGGCGATGGAGAGGAGGTTCAGGCATGTGAAATCGGTGACTGCTGCTGCAGGTGTGAAAATTGTTGCGATGAACATTGATGATGCGCTGCCGGGCATGCCGTTGATTCAGGTGCCGGAATCAAGTGCTGATGCGCTGAATCTTGCGAAGGAGCGTGTGAGGAAAGCGTTTGATGATGTGCAGATAGATGTTCATAAGGAGGGCGTCATCATAAAAGCCGACACCATCGGCTCCGTTGAGGCGCTGTTCTACGAGCTCAGCATGAGAAATATTCCTGTAAAACGGGCTGATGTCGGAAACATATCAAAGAGGGATGTTGTGGAAGCTGCATCTGTAGGCGATGAGTATTTGAGGGCAATTCTCGGATTTCATGTGTCCGTGAATCCAGATGCTCATGCGGAGGCGAGCGAGGAAAATGTTAGGATATTCGTGAACGATGTCATATACAGGCTCATTGAGGATTATGAAAAATGGGTTTCCTCGAGAAAAGAGGCTGTTTTGCGCGAGAAAATGGCGCGCCTGACAATGCCAGCAGCTGTCAGAATACTTCCAGGTCATGTGTTCAGACAGAGCAGACCTGCTATATTCGGCGTTGAGGTGATCGCAGGCAGCATAAAGCCCGGTATGGAGATGATGACAGCAGAAGGAAAAGAAATCGGAAAGATAAACGAAATACAGGACAAGGGACAGAGCATAAGCCTCGCTGAGAAGGGGATGCGCGTCGCAATATCCATGAAAAAGCCCGTATTTGGGAGGCATATTCACGAAAATGATGTTCTGTATTCCAATATTCCGGTGAATGAAATAAAAGAGCTGAATGAGATGCGTGATCTCCTCTCAGACAGCGAGCGAGATGTGCTCGCAGAGATAACACGCATAAAAATGAGGAAGGTATGAGCGGTGAAAAAGACACTTTATGGAATCTTGCCTGATGCCTGATGCCTGATGCCTGATGATGGATGGTGGATGGTGGGATGAGGCAATGACAACCGCCAGTGATTTATAGATAAATATAATCATGACCACATGAGGTGAGATGCCAGATTTTCAAGTTGTGGTGAGCGACGGGGGGAAATCGTATAAAATCACGGTCAGTGGTCATGAGAGCGAGATGCTCATCGGAAGGCGGATAGGCGATGTGATAGATGGAGGAATACTCGGACTGGCGGGCTACAAACTTCAGATAACCGGTGGCACGGATAAGGACGGCTTTCCGATGCGCAGGGACATCCCTGGAAGAGGGAGGAAGCGTGTGCTGCTCTCAGGCCCTCCCGGTTTCAATCCGAAAGAGCGTGGACAGCGCAGAAGGAAAACTGTGCGCGGGAATGAGATATCCGCAGATATCGCACAGATAAACATGAAGGTTGTTGAACGCGGACCAAAACCGATTGACCTCCTGAGGAACGAGTCATCGGGGGAATAGATGGAATATGCGTCTTCTGATACGATTGAGAGCGGAAAAGAATCAGTGTTATGACTACATGTATCATCATAAGATGCAGGGATTTATTTACAATCTTCTGAGAGATTCTGGATACGGGAAGTTACATGACAAAAGAGGTTACAAATTCTTCAGTTTTTCAAATATTTTTCCAATAAAGGATATGGAAGAGGGTGAAACAGCAAATTTTATCATAGCATCGCCTGATCGCTCACTTGTATTATCTCTGAAAGCAGCACTTGATGATGTTGATGTCATGAAGATAGGGGAGATGTCTTTTGATGTTGTTGGTGTGAAAGAGCTTGAGATTCGGTTAAAACGCCATTTGAGATTGCTTACGGCGACGCCCCTTATAATAAGAATACCTGAGAGAAATTACGAGCGATATGGGATACCCGAGAATGAGAGGAAGGCGAGATATGTTTATTGGCGGCCGAAATATTCGTTTGAGGCTTTTGTCAAGCAGCTCACGGAGAACCTTGTGAAGAAGTTCAACGAGTTTTACGGAACTGATGTCTGCATACATGATCTTTTTGAGCGTTTTGTTTTCAGGAGAACAACCGCAACGAATGTCGTTATCGGAGGCAGGGATCATGTGATGATTGGGAGCATGTGGGAGTTCATATGGCATGATATTGATGAGATCAGGCGAAAGATAATCGCGTTTGGGATGGATACTGGGTTCGGCGAGCGAAATTCCCTTGGATTCGGGTTCGTAAACAGCAGATAGAGCGAATGGACTGATGGGATGACGATCCACATGAGGGATGACTGACGATGATCTGTTGAACATGAGGGAGAATGAAAAAATGTTGCTTCTTAGAGGTTGAGAAATAGAGGTTGAGAAAGATAGGGAGGAGAGGAGGTGAGCGGAAGATGTTTACGAAATCGCTTTGCCCAGTATGCCTGAAAGTGGTGGATGCGGAGGTTTACGAGGAAAATGGGGAGGTTCGCATTCGTAAAAAATGTGAGGAGCACGGTGAATATGATGATGTTTACTGGTCGGATGCATCATTATACAGGAAGTTCGCCTTACTTGATTACACTGCAAATGCTGATTCTGGTGATGCTGTCAGCGCTGTCAGTGCCGTCAGCGATTCTTCAGAGCGTGCGGCGGAGACTGGAGAAGATAAGCGTGGATGCCCCTACAACTGCGGTCTCTGCCCCATGCACAGGAGTTGCACTGTTCTTGCAATAATTGATCTGACAAACAGATGCAACCAGCGATGTCCCACATGCTTTGCGAATGCTGCTGTTTCTCGCCGTGTTTACGAGCCCTCATTGAAGCAGATAGAGGCGATGTTGCGATTGTTGCGCAGCGGAGAGCCTCCATGTCCTGCGGTTCAATTTGCCGGTGGAGAGCCCACGATACGCAGAGAATTCTTAGAAATCGTGCGAATGGCTCGTGATATGGGATTCTCGCAGATTCAGGTGGCGACGAACGGATTGATGCTTGCGAACAGCGAGGATTTCTGCCGCCGTATGGTTGATGCGGGATTACACACGGTCTATCTGCAGTTTGACGGCGTCACGAACGAGCCTTATGAGGTGTTGAGGGGATGGAAGGCATTGAGAGCGAAGATGAGGGCTATTGATAACTGCAGAAATGGTGGAATAAGGAGTGTTGTGCTTGTGCCGACGCTCGCAAGGAATGTGAATGACGAGCAGATAGGAGACATCATAAGGTTCGCAGCTGAGAATCTTGATGTTGTGAGAGGTGTGAACGCGCAGCCCATATCGTTTGAAGGGCGTGTGGACAGCGATGAGCGGAAGAGAATGCGCATCACGATACCTGATTTCATAAATCTTGTGGAGGAACAGACTGAAGGGCAGATATCCCGTGACAGCTTTTATCCAGTTCCTTTCGTGATTCCGATATCAGAGTTTGTGGAGGCGTGGAAAGGCGTTAAATCCGTTAGATTCTCCGCACATCCCCATTGCGGCGCCGCCACATATGTTTTTGTTCATGACGGAAAGTTAACGCCCATAACAGATTTTGTGGATGTTGAGGGATTCATGGAGGAGCTGCATGAACTTGCAGATGAAGTTAGAAGCTCAAAGATGGGGAAAATCATCGCAATCTCAAAGATATTGCGTGTGAGGCGTTTTATTGATGAGGAAAAAGCCCCCCCCAATGTGCTGCCATCGCTTATTGAGATTTTGAGGGATGGAAGCCGTCATGCACTTGCGAAATTCCATCATAAAACGCTTTTCATAGGCGCAATGCACTTCCAGGACCCTTACAATTTTGACCTAAACCGCCTGCAGCGCTGCGTCATACACTATGTGACGCCAGACATGCGCATCATACCTTTCTGCGCTTATAACACAGTTCACAGAGAAAATGTTGAGAGAAAGTTCTCTCGTGGGAACACTCATGAGAACACTCGTGAGAACACTCATGGGAACACTTGAGGGAACACTCATGGGAACATGAAGGGGGAAGGAGAGTGTTGAAAAAGATGAGGCAGGTGATGAGGAATGGAGGATGAGGAAGTGGAACGCATAAAAGAGCGTAAGAGGATGGAGATGGAGAAGAGGCTCAGAGAGAAGATCACAGGCAGCAGCACAGGCAGCGCCACAGGCAGCAGCACAGGCACTATAAACAGGCCTATAGAGATAAGGGATGACACGCTTGAGGAATCAGTGAGAAAATATCCGCTCCTCGTGCTTGACTGCTGGGCGCCGTGGTGTGGTCCTTGCAGGATAATCGCACCGATACTTGAGGAGCTCGCACGTGAATACGCGGGAAGAGTTGTTTTCGGCAAGCTCAATGTTGATGAAAATCCCAGGACAGCCGCTGCATTCGGAATAATGGCAATACCCACACTCCTCATATTTAAAAACGGAAGACTCGTCGACAGCATTCAGGGAGCCGCTCCTAAAAAAATGCTTGCAGCACGAATAGAACGGTGGCTCTGAGCAGCAACGCGGACGATTGAGTCTATCATCCGTCTCTATATTTTTTTACTTTCGCTATATCCTCCCTTTATGCCTCTTTCTTTCAATCCTACCATAGTCCGTGTTTAACTGCTTTTCTTTCCCCTTCCTTTTTCTCCTGAAAGGGCTTTCAATCCTACCATAGTCCGTGTTTAACTGGCGGTCCTGGTGATGTAATAGCTAATGAGCTAGCCTTTCAATCCTACCATAGTCCGTGTTTAACCTTGAGGCTTTGTTAGCATACATGAAGATGCGGCTTCTTTCAATCCTACCATAGTCCGTGTTTAACTTATCCGTTTTCTAGTGATATTGGCGTGCTGATAGTAGATACTTTCAATCCTACCATAGTCCGTGTTTAACTTTTTTGAGATTTAGATAAATAGATATGTTCACATACTTTCAATCCTACCATAGTCCGTGTTTAACTTCGTAGCACGACTTTACGAGAATTTTGAGATATCTGCCTTTCAATCCTACCATAGTCCGTGTTTAACGCTTGCAGAAATTCAAGAGAGAATTGCAGAGCTTGAACTTTCAATCCTACCATAGTCCGTGTTTAACAGAGTAATGAGCTCTTGCCTCAAAAATGGGAGGTGATTCTTTCAATCCTACCATAGTCCGTGTTTAACTAAGAGAGCACTAGAAGAAGCAATGATAAAGATTCTGAACTTTCAATCCTACCATAGTCCGTGTTTAACTTATCAAGAGAAGACAACCGTGAGAGAGCAGAGGTAAGGCTTTCAATCCTACCATAGTCCGTGTTTAACGTTATGAACTGGGAAAAGTTTGTGCCAGCCGAGCAGCTTTCAATCCTACCATAGTCCGTGTTTAACCGATAGCAGGACAGCGATTCGTAAGTTCAAGGATGCTTTCAATCCTACCATAGTCCGTGTTTAACAATGCAGAATACGAGTGGGTCGGGCTGTTCTCCTGCTTTCAATCCTACCATAGTCCGTGTTTAACTCAGAAAATGAAAATACAGAGCATGAAACTGATAGCTTTCAATCCTACCATAGTCCGTGTTTAACAAACTTATAGCCAAACTACACATTCCTCCTGAGAAGCTTTCAATCCTACCATAGTCCGTGTTTAACGCAAGATGTATCGCTTCTTATCTGAATACAGAGCTGCGCTTTCAATCCTACCATAGTCCGTGTTTAACAAGTAATTTTTGAGCCAGTCACAACAGGAGGAGAACTCTTTCAATCCTACCATAGTCCGTGTTTAACTTGCAATTCTACAAATCTTGTCAAGCACTCTGACGAGACTTTCAATCCTACCATAGTCCGTGTTTAACCTTGTTTTGTTAGTTTTGGAACTGAAACTGTTGATGTCTTTCAATCCTACCATAGTCCGTGTTTAACTTATGTTCAGCTATGACCATTACAAATACGACATACCTCTTTCAATCCTACCATAGTCCGTGTTTAACCTATTTTCATTATTGTGTCCTTTTCGTAGATTTTAGCTTTCAATCCTACCATAGTCCGTGTTTAACTGATTCTCTCTTTACAACTTTCCATATTATCACCTCTCTTTCAATCCTACCATAGTCCGTGTTTAACCTCTGAGCGGAGCAATTCACATACACGATCTGGGACACTTTCAATCCTACCATAGTCCGTGTTTAACCTCTTTCCACCGATTCCCAATTTGTCCAGTTGTCTGTCTTTCAATCCTACCATAGTCCGTGTTTAACCAGCCTCTGATATTTCTCATTTCCCCGTATATCGGGGATCTCCTTTCTCCCTCAGCGATGCCTCCTCTCGAATCTATGATCATGCCCCCCATATATAAAGGTTGCCGACGATTGAATCTTATAATAAGATTAAGTGCTCTCAATATTTTATTTTGTTACCTACATATATAACATTCATAACATTTGCATATTACAAATGGAGTCGTAATTATCATGCCCGCCTTTCAATGAGCTTTTTCAAACGAAAAGAAGGATTCATTGCATTTAACGCTTTCCAATATTCTTCCCACCTTCTCGACGACTTCAACAGCATCTCTGCCGAAAATCCGTATAATCGGCTCTTTTCCGACGGCACCGCGGTCAAAAATCACATCTGGAACGGTTCCATGCTCTTTCAGTGCTTTCAGAACGGCGCTGCGAACACCCCACTCCATTGTTTTGGCCCCCTCAGGCTCTTTCTCCCTCTCAAATGATGCAACTACGAAAAGGCGCTCACAAATTTCAACGATTTCAGGAGAATATTTCACATTTATCGCACTTTTTATTGCTCTGTTAAATTGCATCATTGTTAAGATAGCGCGAGCAACATGGCTACTCGCTCCAAATTCTATGTTTCCGATGCGAAATCCATTTTTTGTGTGTGTGATTCTGCCATCAATCGCTGCAACATCATATTCATTGTGTGCGTCTTCAGATGCCATTCCGAGATTTGAGCCGACCTCAGGTATGAGCATGCGGAACGCTTCCATCTGCCTCAACTGCTCAACTGCATCTTTCATGGTTTCAATCACTGCATGGCGATATGCCCTTCTCAAAATTGAAGCTGTCTGATTCACAATAACGACATTCTCAAAGACATCACCGAATTTTATCGCATCAGAAACGAAATTTTTAGCGAGCATTGCCGCTTCTTTGAGAGCATATCCCCTTGCAAGTGCTGCTGTCAGCGCGGCTGAGAATGTGCAGCCCGCGCCATGTGTTCTGTGCACATGCTCCTTTCTGATAAATCTGCTTTTAATTGTCTCAAATTCATCTTTTTCAGCATCATATATGATGTCAGCGGCGATTTCAGAGTCTGTCTGCGGGCGAAGGTGCCCTCCTTTTATGATTATGGTGCGAGCGCCCAACTCAGCAATTTTCACAGCAGCTTCACGAGCTTCCTCAATTGTTTCTATTTTAACACCTGAAATCGCCTCTGCCTCGTGCACATTCGGGGTCACAACAGATGAAATGGGGAGAAGTCGTTTTATCATTGTATCAAGTGCATCTTGATTAAGCAGAGTATCGCCTGTGCCTGCCCTCATCACAGGATCAAGAACAAATTTCACATTGTTCTCCTCAAAAACATCAGAAACAATATTCACGATATTTGCTGAGTAAAGCATGCCTGTTTTCGCATATTCAATTTCATGATCCTCCATCACCGCTTCCAGCTGTGACCTGACGAATGTTGCTGGAATCTCCGATATGCCTCTCACACCTCTGACGCTCTGCGCGGTCACCGCAGTTATGACGCACGCGCATTCAACGCCGAGCGCTGCGAATGTCTTCAAGTCCGCCTGAATGCCGGCACCACAGCTGCTGTCGGAGCCTCCAACCGTCAGAACAGCGCCTGTCCTCATCTTTATTCATTTATTCATCTGTCTTATTTCAGGATATCTCATCACCCATTCATCATGCGTCAGCACGGAGGGAAAAGATAAAATAGCATAAGTGGTTGAGAGATATGGGAGGGATATTGACAGTGGAAACAACGGCAATTGTTGTTGCGATATCCTCTCTCCTCCTTTTATATGCATACAGAATGAGGAAGATAGACATATCCGCGCTTTCAGGCGCTTTTGTTGTCGGTTTTGTTGTGTTGCTGACAGTTGGATATACGGGAGTCGTTGCATTGCTTCTTTTTTTTGTTTTCGGAACTCTCGTCACTTTTTACAGGTATAATGAGAAAATGCGTATAGGAGTTGCCGAGTCGCATAAAGGTATGCGGACGCTTCAAAATGTGCTTGGAAACGGTCTTTCGTCTGCGATATTCTGTGTGGCATATGGGATATCACACAACCCGCTCTTCCTGCTTGGATTTTCCGGTGCTGTTGCAACTGCATGCGCGGACACGTTCTCCACGGAAATAGGACAGGCACTGTGCAGAAATCCGAGGCTCATCACAAATTTAAAGCGTGTTCCTGTTGGAACAAATGGGGGAGTGAGTGTTCAGGGGCTTCTTGCAGCACTGCTCGGCTCCTCATTGATAGCAGTGCCCATGTCGCTGCTTTATGGTCAGAGCAATGGTCTGCTGAATCTCATAATTCCACCATCATCAGCTGTCCGTTCAGTGAGCATTGCGCCGCATGTTCTTTCAGCACTCATAACGATTTCCGGATTCTTTGGAAGCATTGCGGACAGCATATTCGGCGCGACACTTGAAAATCGCAGCCGCCTTAACAATCATGAGGTGAACATACTCGCAACACTGTCAGGAGGCATATTCGCAATATCTCTCAGCTATCTTTTTGAGATTTGAGATTGAGCAATGTGCTGTGCGGTCTGTGCGATGCGGTGCGGTGCGGGAGGTGTTGAAAAATGTCCATACTGATAAAAAATGTTCTGCTTAACGGAAAGGAGAGAGATATTCGCATAGAAGGCAGGCAAATAGTGGAAATAAGTGAGAGCAGTGGCGCAGCAGTTGGAGGTGGAGCGAGGTCTGCGGAAGCTGAATATGTGATAGATGGTTGCGGTAAGGCCGCGATCCCCTCTCTTTTCAATGCGCACACGCATGCTGCCATGACACTTTTCCGCGGATTCGCAGATGACATGCCGCTTGATAAGTGGTTGAAAGAGAGGATATGGCCCATGGAAGCGCTCCTGACGGAGGATGATGTGTACTGGGGGGCACGCCTCGCATGTCTTGAGATGATAAAGACAGGCACAACATTCTTCAACGACATGTACTGGCACTGGCGAGGAACTGCGAGAGCGGTGGCTGAAAGCGGGATCAGGGCGGCAATATCAGCGGTGTTCATAGACAGATTTGATGAGGAGATTGCGAGAGAGCAGATGAGGCGCAGCAGGCAGATGTTATCCGAATATGCGGAGTTCAGCTCAGACGGCAGGATAATTTTCACACTGGGTCCTCACGCGGTATACACAGTATCCGAGGAAAGTCTGTGCTGGATTCGTGATTTCTCGCAGAAGAATGACTTGATTGTGCATATCCATCTGTCAGAAACCGCATGGGAGGTTGAAGAATGCATGAGAAGATATGGCAGGCGCCCTGTTGAGTTCCTTGAGTCAATTGATTTCCTCAACGAGCGCGTCGTCGCAGCACATTGCATCGCTGTCAGCAAGAAGGAGATCGGGATATTGAGAGATAAAGGCGTGAAAATAGCGCATAACCCATCATCAAACATGAAACTCGCATCCGGTGTGATGCCTTACGAGGAGATGAAGAGGGCTGGGATGCGTGGAAATATACTCTTAGGCACTGATGGATGTGCTTCAAACAACAATCTTGACATGTTTGAGGAGATGAAAATCGCATCACTGCTCCAGAAATCCCACAGAAAAGACCCCACAGCTATGCCGGCTCATGAAGTTTTTGAGATGGCAACAGTCAACGCTGCTCGTGCATTCAACTTCAATGCTGGCGAGATAGCAGTTGGAAAACTCGCGGATATCCTTCTTGTTGACCTGAGCTGTGAGTGTTTTGTGCCAAATCACAATCTCATATCAAATATAGTGTTTTCTGCAAACGGAAACTGCGTTGACACTGTGATATGTGACGGAAATATTCTCATGCATGAGAGGCGTGTTGAGGATGAATACAGGATAAAAGAAAAGGTTAAAGAGGTTTCGGAGAGGCTCGTAAGCGCTCTGAACAGATGATGACACTCAACGCACAGAAACGCAAAGAAACGCACAGAAATCAAATCAATCAGCTCCTGAAGCGAAATGGCTTAATTCGCGTGCTGCGCCTCCTTGCTGCTTTTATAGTGCCTGATGTGACCACGCCCCTGATGCATGTGCGCCTTCCGTTTATCATGTGTATGCATGCAAGCGCAGCCCTTACAGCTTCAACTTTCGTATGAGTGCATCGTAAAATTCCCACTCCCCTTTTTTCATCATAATCAATGAGCCAAATGCCACACTCACTTACGCCAATATCACCATAAAGTGAATACAACGCATCCCATATCGCCCGCAACAGTGCTCTCTCGCTTATTCCCTCCTCGTCTTTTATTTTGCTCTCTTCTCCTTTTTCTCCCTTTCCTTCCTCCTCTCTTTCCTTTTTTACCTTTTTTACCTTTTTTTTCTCCTCTTTTGTTTCCTTTTTCTCCTTTATTTCCTCTTTCTCCGCTTTTTCTTCTCTGTTTTCTCTCTCTTTTTCAGATTCTTGATTTTTTTTCTCGTGCTTCTCGTGCTTTTTTCTGTGCTCTTCGTATATGATCTCAAACACGATATATCTGCGTCGCTCTCTCAGTGAAGGAGGTGTGAGAGGTCTCATTATTCATCACCCTCTCGCTGCTCATCTGCGTCTGAGAACATCGGCTAATAGTCTGAGAACATCGGCTAACAGCTTCACCTTGCACGAATGCTCGGCTGCTGCCGCTATGATAAATGCATCTTCTATTGTGTTCCCGATGGCGAATCCGCCGTGTGCGTGTGCAATCGCATATCTGTGTGATTTCAACGCTGATGCGAGGTTTCTTGCAAGCTCATTGCTTCCAGGCTCGCCGCTCACTATGGGTATCTCGCCGATGAGAAGGGTTCCCTCAACATCCTCCGGACGAAAGCATGCATTCTTCCCCTTCACAATGGAGATCGCAACCACGAAAGGTGAGTGTGTGTGCAGTATTGCATGTGCATCTGTTTCTCTGTATATCTCACGATGGACATCAACTTCTGAAGAGGCCTCAGGCGGCACATGTTCACATGAGATCTCAACCTCAACGAGGTTCTCCTTCACATGAAGCATGTCAAGAAACGCGCCTGTGCGCGATATCAGCATTTTATCTCCCTTTCTCACACTTATGTTGCCGAAATTTGCATTTACGAGACCAGCAAGCACTGTTCTTCTGCCGATATCCGCGATTTTCTCGCGCAAGTCGTCCATTTCCTATCCCTCCATCCCTCTCCGCCGTTGGATCATGCCACGATCATCAAAAAAGAAAAATTTGATTATTCTGAATTAAGAGCTGCTTTGCAGGGCGGCGAGTGTGGCGATATGCTTTTATGCATTTATCAAAAAAATAAATAAGCAAGCCAGACGAGGTGGAGGTGAGAAGGAAAGTGAGTATGGAATACATATATGCTGTTTTGCTCTTGCACAGTGCTGGAGCGGAGATAACTGAGGAGAAGGTCTCGGCGGTGCTTGAGGCAGCAGGCATTCAGGTTGACAGGGGGCGTGTGAAAGTGCTTATCAGTGCGTTGGACGGCGTGAACATAGATGAAGCCATATCTCAGGCTCAGCCCGCTTTCGCAGCAGCTCCAGCAGCTCCAGCAGTACAAGCAGCACAGGCAGTGCCAGCAGCTCCAGCAGAAGCTCCAGCAGAAGCTCCAGCAAAAGCACCTGCGGCAGAGGCGAAGAAGGAGGAGAAGAAGGAAGAGGAGGAAGAGGAGAAGAAGGAAGAAGAGGGTATGGCGGGTCTCGCAGCACTGTTCGGCTGATTTTCAGAGACCGCGCCTGCACTCTCATTCCTTTTTTAATTGAAAAAAGAGAGATGCTCCGGTGGTGTAGCCCGGCCAATCATTCCGGCCTTTCGAGCCGAAGACCCGGGTTCAAATCCCGGCCGGAGCATTCCTTTATCCTGCATCTCTGAAATCTGTCGATAGTGGATGATTGTGATGCACTGCGACGCCATTAAGCGAAGAATGGTTATATAAGTTATATAATCTATCATCAACACTATCATCAACAAAAATAAGGAACTTATTTCTGTCTAATTCGTAAATTGAAGCCCTCTTACCAATTAAATGCTTGTATTCTTTGGGTTAATCTGATCAGTGGATACTCTATGTTTTTCTTGGGTCTCATTTTCAGAACAGAACACTCCCTGACAGGCTTCATCTTCCTTCATAAATTTTTCTAAATTTAAAAACTTGCGGGTGGGAGGGACGCATGCTCAGCATACGGCGGGAGAATAGAGAATAAGAGAGAATGATGAAGGAAGAAAAGAGGAAAGAGAATATGAGAAAATGTGTAAATGGTTCTGTATTTTTGGATACTTTTTAATTTATGCCTACGGGCATGAGGGGTTCTGCTCCTGATGGGGCGCAAGGACTCAAAACGAGGATAGAAGAGATTTCAGGCATTTTCAAAAGGAAGATTCCGAAGCTTCTGAAGAGGGAGAGGGTGATAGAGAGCTGGATTGATTAAGGACGGCGATGGAAAAGCGGAGAGAGTTTTTGGAGAGATTCAGAGGTATCTTGAGGAGAGCAAAGCACCGATAAAGTTTGAAAGGGGGGACATCATTGTCAGGAGCAGGGGATACAGACTGAAGCCATATCAAGTCTTCATCAATGCAAGAGATTACGGAAAGAACCTTCAGGTATCATGATATCTCACATACAGACTTCCAATCCTCAGGTCTTTGATATACTCGCTCCCTTTCATGAGGATAGGAGCATCCCTCCTTGAGATGTGTTCAACCTCATGGATTTGAGGGCTTTCGCATTGCTCTGCCACCTTTCAGCCATCAATGCAGTTGAGAACCTGATGATAAGTTTGGGTCAAGACTCATCTAAGCTGAACAGGAGGACAAAGGGATTCTTGGGAATAGCGTGAGAACGGGGTGAGAGCATATGGGTTTTCTTGATATTTTCAGAAGAAGGAGAAGAAGAGGACATCATCATCAACAAAGAAGAAAGGAAATTGAAGAGGTTGTGGTGGAGAACGGGAAAGATGAGTTATACGCAGCTGACAAAAATCTCATATCATATTTTTATCTTTCCAAGTTCCTTTATTCGTTCTCCAAGTTTTTTAGCAGCGTTAATAGCTTCTGTATCTTTTATTACTTCTCCTTCTTCAAAGGCTATCCCACAAACACCTCTGTTTGCTACGATCATCTCATGTTTAAGGAAGAAAGCATTAATAGCAGTAATAGCACTTTCTATACCGTATCTTCGACCAACAACAATTGCACCACCAATTTTGTTTCTAAGTCGTCCTCTAATACACCATGTACGGTCTATGAAGGCTTTAGTTTGGGCGGATACATTGTTGAAATAAACCGGACTGCCTATAACAATAGCATCGGCTTT
>JAOQIN010000079.1 GCA_026134085.1 Candidatus Methanoxibalbensis ujae | reverse complement strand
GAACTCAACAGCACGAATTTCAACTTTGCGCATGCTCAAAGTAATGGTGAGGATATAAGATTCACCAACGAAGAAGGGAATCTCTTAGATTACTGGATTGAAGAATGGGATGCTGTTAATGAAACTGCGAAAGTATGGGTTAAGGTGCCCTCCATACCAGCGAACTCAAGTGTTGTAATTTACATGTATTACGGTAATCCTTATGCTAGCTCTGCAAGTAATGGTGATGCAACCTTTGAGTTTTTTGATGACTTCTCCTATAAGGCACCCGTTTTACAGAAAATCTATCCTTGCGAAAACGGTGCTCGCGAGGATAACGAAGACGGTAAGCCAGTTGCCCTTCACCACCCCATCCAGGCGATATATGATTCAAGCCAAAACAAAGTTTTTATTGTTTATCAAGGGTCTGGATACGATCCATATATTTTTTATTATGATGCGGTGAATAAAACAATTTCCAGTAGTGTGAAAGTAGGAGATAATCCGACAGCCGATGTGAGATGGGGCGATGCTCACGGCGGGCCTGTTTTATGGATAGACCCTGATGGATATATTCATGTGTTGTATGGTGGACACGGTGCTCCTATAAAACATTCAAAATCAACGAATCCATATGATATTTCATCTTGGACTCTATTATCGGATTTTGCGAGTAAGGGCACCTATCCTTATCCGATTGCGAATGGCTCTAACGTATATGTTTTTTTTAGAAAACCCGACGGTTATCGCTACTATAAGAAATCAACTGATGGAGGAAATACTTTCGGCAGCGATATTCAGTGGATGAGCACGACTGGAGTTTATTATAGTTATGTTCGGAAAGGTAATAGAGTCCATTTCGCTTTAATGAAGGTGAATAGTGGAGAATTACGTTACTGTTATTTTGATTTAACGGACGACACCTTCCACAAAATAGATGGAACAGAGCTTTCCACTCCTTTTGCATTTGACGATGCTGATTTGGCATGGACTTCACCAACAGGATACCAAGAGCTTGCGGGGATAGCGGTAGATGATGAAGGACATATTTACATAATTGCGTATGCACGACAATCTCATAATACACCTGCAACAGAACACGGAGATGTCTATGCAATCAAATGGAACGGTTCTTCATGGGAATCAAGAGACACGGGTTTAGATGTGGAGTTTGCGAGTGGAGCTGTATATTTGGCGGTCAAGTCTTCGACGGAAATGTATCTTTACTTTGTTGAGATGGATGTTAATGGATGTGGAGCATTCAAAAAATATTCTTCAAGCAACGGACTCGACTTAACTTTTGAAGAAACTATTGCGGAAATAAAAACTTGCAGGACTGTGCATACAGTATATAACACTAACATCGAGCCTATCGGGGGCATAACTTTCAATGATATAATTACATTAAATAACTTAGATAGAAGCGATCCTCATATTGGTCTATATGGGGGGGCATTTCTCCCAGAGGAAATTCCAGCTCTCGACACTTCGAAGTGGAGTATTCTCAACGGCGGTGGAAGCGGAAGCGCCAAAGTGGTGGAGAGAGATGGAGAATACTGGCTTGAACTTTACGCTCCAGATAGCAGTAATAGAGTTGCAGTCGTTAGCCCATTCACAACTGTTACAGAGAGTTCAAAATATATTATGGAAACGAGAGTTTATGTAGTAAGCAATGCCGACGGATTTCTTTTCGGATTTGGTGATGGAACTATTACGAGTGCAGGAAATGATTTTCCTTCTGATAGGTGGGCTGGTGGAGAATACGGAAGAGATAGTAATTCATATCACCATCTTACCGAAATTATATCGGGTGGTTTCTCCAATAGACATGTAATAGACAGCGGCTCTTTCTCCCTTGCTAACGGAGAATATTACGACGTATATTATAAACACTATGCTGATTATAGAGAGTCTAAGATAGGGGCAGATTTGAAGAACGGAACGACAACTTACACGGGATTGAATTGTTCTCATATTCATATATCTATCTGTTGTGGAGGAAAAGCAGATTTTGAGTATGTGCATGTTCGCAAATACGCCTCCCCAGAACCTTCCGTAAGCGTGGGAGCGGAAGAAACCGCATGAGAAATGAAAGAGCTCGTAGTGCTCATACCTGAAAACCACCTCTTAGAGATATTCTCTTAGAGATATTGTGCGAGATGTGCAAGCCATTCAGCGCAGGCGAAACTCGCACTCGCACTGTTGCTGCCACTTCAAAACGAAGGTGCGAATCGTGAATTTGGACGGCGCTGCGAGCGTGACGGTGGATGTGAGGGGGACGGATGTGAGGGGGACGCTCCTGCGTTAGGCGAAAAATGCACTAGCTCATCGCCATTGCGGAACGACGTAATAACGGAGTATTGCGTCATTAGTTTTGTCTGTCTATGAGAGGGAGAGGCACATTAGAGGGGGAAATTTGAGAGGGGTGTGAGGGGTCGTTGGACCTAATTATAGAGGCGCCGATCCAATTTAATTCTGTTGTAATAGGGGTGCTAGGATATAGGGGAGGGTTGAGGAGGAGGCAGGCACGGTGGGGGGTCATAGTTCACTTTAACACGGAGTCACACGGTGCAACATAAGCAAGCACAATATCAACACAATAATACACCATATTATAGCACTCGCAAATCTCACACTTATTTTTAGGATGTTCGCACCAATCACACAACATCACCGTTCATTTTTCACACTCGTAAGCCGATATAATTGATATATATATAGATAAGGGACTCGTAATAATGTAATAATGTAATATGGCTTATTACAATATTACGTTATTACAACTTTTATAGTAAAGGAGCAACGTGATCGTTGCTTTAACGAAAATAACGGTTTAGAGACCTCTGTTTTCGTTATTTTTTTTGTTATTTTTAAAAAATAAAATATTAATAAATAAGTAAGTAATACTAAAAAGTAATTTAGAGGAAGGAGAGAGGTTTATCCACTTGAAAAGTATGTTATTAGTTATTACGGTGAGTGTTACTATACAAATGGGTAAGAATGGATACTATTATGTAGGGGTAACAGGTAGTAGGCATTTAGAAAAGATAACAGTTAAGGAAGAGAGCCAAAGTTTTGAGAGGTCACAGAGGCAGTAACACGTTTTCAGGAAAGGAGAGTTCTCCGTTCTGGAATGAAATTTCTTCTTTTTTAAAATACACCTCTTATATCCCTCCTTTCCCAAAAATAGTGGTGATTACCTATACTTTATTTTTGCCTCACTTTTTCAAATTAAACTATCAACAATACCACAACACAATTAACCAATGCCTCATAC
>JAOQIN010000078.1 GCA_026134085.1 Candidatus Methanoxibalbensis ujae | reverse complement strand
TCCCATGTCATACTTACCCCTGCGTTGTAGAGACAAAATCCAAATCGCTCCCTTCAAGTCTGCCGCGGGAATTCCTGGTATCCCTCTTTCCTGACGGGCATTGTGGGTTCTGGGAAGGAGACTTCCTGTCTCCTGAGTTCAAAACATATTACAGCTTCCCTTGCTTTCTCCCTTGCTTGTGTTCTGGATGAGCCCGGGATACTTCTCCTGTTTCTGTTTGTTGTGTTCAGCTTTTTGCTCGGTCGAACACATTGCGAAATTCAGGCATGAGTTCATCAAGTAATTCTGGATTATCTGGGTTTTCTCTGTTGAATAATTTTCAGATCAAGTATCCACCTCCTCCCAATTCACCCACCGATTGCGGTGGCACTCTCAGCAACATTTTTATAGAGATAGAGCGCGTCATGAGAGAAATGAGATGAGTGGATCAGGATCAGATCAGGATCAGGATCAAGATCAAGGCTTTATGAGGGGGGGCAGTTTCTCTTTGAATGCTTCTTCTGTCTGAGTCAGATCATCGTCTGAGTGAGCGAAGCTTATGAAGTTTGTCTCAAACTGAGAAGGGACGAGAAAAATGCCTGCGTTCAGCATCTCATGGAAGAACCGCATGTATTTTTCCCTGTCGCATTTAAGCGCATCTGCGTAATTTTTGACAGTGCCTTCGCTGAAGAATATCTGAAACATAGAGCCGACGCCGCTTACGTGTATTTTGTTCTCTGCGATCTGTGTGAGTGCCTTTCTGATTCTCTCTCCTTTCTCATTTATTTTCGCATGCACTTGCTCCCTCAGCAGTATCTCAATTGTCCTCAATCCGGCTGAGACGGACACGGGATTTCCTGAGAATGTTCCTGCCTGATACACAGGACCTGAAGGAGCGA
The DNA here is from genome assembly GCA_026134085.1 of Candidatus Methanoxibalbensis ujae. Classification (GTDB taxonomy): domain Archaea; phylum Halobacteriota; class Syntropharchaeia; order Alkanophagales; family Methanospirareceae; genus Methanoxibalbensis; species Methanoxibalbensis ujae. The sequence continues at coordinate 2,464 of JAOQIN010000078.1, read as the reverse complement.
CGAGCTCCATTATCTCGCGCTTGCCGCCGAAAGCGCCTATGGGAAATCCACCGCCGAGTATTTTTCCGAGAGTCGTGATGTCTGCGTTGACGCCGTAAAACTCCTGAGCTCCGCCCGGAGCAAGTCTGAATCCCGTGATTATCTCATCAAAAATGAGGAGCACATCGTTCTCAGCGGTTATTCTGCGAACTTCATTCAGATAGCCATTTTCAGGAGGTATGACGCCTGTGTTTCCGAGAACAGGCTCAATGATGAGTGCTGCAATCTCCTCTCGCTGACGCTCTATCACATAGCTCAACATCTCAACATCGTTGAAAGGTATCTGAATTGTGTTCTTCACCATATCAGCGGGAACGCCCTTTGAGTCAGGTATGCCGAAAGTTGTTGCGCCTGAGCCCGCCTTGACGAGCACACCATCGTGAGCGCCGTGAAATCCTCCTTCTATCTTGACGATCTTATCGCGCTCTGTGAATCCTCTCGCAACCCTCATCGCTGACATAGTGGCCTCGCTGCCCGTGTTCACGAAACGAACCATATCTATTGATGGAAAACACCGCTTCACCAACTTTGCAAGCGCTATCTCGGCCTCATGAGGCGTTCCGAAGAGCCAGCCCCTCTCCAACTGCTCCTTCACAGCGTTCATCACCTCTTCATTGCGATGACCGAGCACAAGCGGACCATATGCGAGGCAGTAGTCAATGAAAGAGCGGCCGTCAACATCATATATGCGTGAGCCTTTCGCATATGCTGTGAAAAACGGAAATGGCCTGAACGCCCTCACCGGACTGCTGACGCCTCCCGGAATGTGCTTCAGAGCCTCCTCATAAAGACTTTCTGATTTCATCTCTCCCATTGCACATAGCATTCAGCACATATTTTATTGCCATTTTTTCTGCCATTTTTTCAATTAAAAACTTCTGTTCTTTTTTTTGTTCTCCTGTTGTTTCTCCCTGCACAGTCCGTTACTTTCCTTCCATTTCCTCATCCATCCTTCCATTTCCAATTGCACCCACTTATGATGGTTGAATGTGTAGTGGCACTTATATAAGAGGGGTGAAGATATGATGCGGGAAATGAGGATTTCATTCTCCTGTATAGATGCTGCGAGCGATCCTCTGAACTGGATATATCGCGTGGACGACGCGGGATTTGACGGTTTGGAGATCATTTCAGAGGGAAAGCAGGACATACGAACATCGGAACAGCTGAGGGAACACCTCAAGCAAATACACGACACAACATCTCTCACGATCTCGCTGCACGCACCTCTTTCAGACATAAACATCGCATCACTGAACGATGGAATATGGCGTGAGAGCGTGAGGCAGGTGAAACAGGCGATCTCCTATGCGCATGAGTTTGTATCTGAGATATGTGTTGTGCATCCGGGCACGCATTCGCCGCTAAGCATTCAGATGCCCTCACACATCGTGCTGCATCGTCAGGTGGATGCACTGAAGGAAATATGCGATCTCGCTGCTGATTTCGGCATGTCCATCGCTGTTGAGAACATGACCCCCGAGGACATGATGCTCGGCAGAACGCCAGATGAACTCATAACGCTCATTGACGCTGTTATCGCCACAGGCACTGAGAACATAGGAATCTGTCTTGATGTCGGTCACGCTTTCACAACAGGCACACTGCATGATTTCATGCTTCTTCTCAAAAACAAAACTGACAGCAGCACAGCATATGATAAGCGCATCTTGCATGTGCATCTCAGCGACAACTTTGGCAGGGAGGACGAGCATCTCCCTCTCGGAAGAGGTCATGTGAAGTGGGATATCGTGTTTGACGCACTCAGAAACTTCAAAGGCATTGCTGTGACGGAGATGCTCTCATTTGAAGACGGAATTGAAAGCCTCAGATTCATCCGCAGAGGCTCATGGCTATGATGCGTGTTATTTTTGTTGGGAGTCCTTCCGCTCATTATCGCAGTATTGAGGAGGACCTCGTGCGGAAATTACGCATGTTGATGAAAATTGAGATATTTCAGGTGGCTGAGAAATCGCTTCCTGCAGACCGACGTCTGAAAGAAGAGGCAAGGCGCATAGATAGATTGTTGAAAGGAAAGTCCTATGTGACAGATCCCAAAGGAATCCTCATAAATGACGATTTCATGCTTTCCATTGTGAAAAGATCGCTATATGATGACATCTCCATAGTGGTTGGCGGGCCTTATGGCGTGTCTCCATCGGTAAGAGGAGAGCGCATATCTTTTTCAAAGCTTGTTTTCACGCATGATCTCTTTCGTATAATGCTGCTTGAACAGATATACAGGCAGACGCTCGCAATAAAAGGCGTGAGATATAAAAAATGAAAAACAGAACAGAGATGAAAAAACCGGGCATATCGCATTTGTTGTTTTGGGTTATAAGTAAACCACACCCACCTTGGGAGCTTTATGCCTTCATCACGGCTCCGGCAATGGCTTGTTTACACAATAACCCAGAGGACCTCA
>JAOQIN010000077.1:911-3717 GCA_026134085.1 Candidatus Methanoxibalbensis ujae | reverse complement strand
GAGTTTGAGGTGTATGTGCCGGGTGCACCATCGGTGTTCAACGATTTCAACACGATGGAGCGAGGCGTGGGCTACTTCATAAGCATGAAGACCGGCGATACACTGACCGCAAGCTGCTAACAACGCAATTCGCATGAGAAAAAAACAGTGTAAAAGAGAAAGGTGAAAAATTTTCCCCTTTTTTTCTTTTTTGTGAGAGGGTTATGCAAAAAAGAACGGAATGAGAGACGAGGATAGGAAATAGATGGATAAAAGTTTCTTTCGCAGAAAGTTTTAGGAGGTGAGAAAAGTAAGATGATAAAGATACTGGCAATAGGTATAGGAATAATAGCGTTGTCGCTGCTGGTATGCAGTGCTGGGTTAATCACGCTCGAAGATAAAGGTGAGGAATATACGGTAATAGATGCACCGCTTAGTCCAGAAGGGAAGTATTTGTTTAGCATGAATGTAGATACGGGATTAGAAGATGACTTGAACAAGGGAATTATCTCAGAAAGATTGAGGAACGCGTTCAAAACCCAAGGATTTTCACTTTCTGAAAACGTCCTTATCAAGAAAGAAAACGATTACGAATGGACAGTTGTCAATATAGAAGAAGGAAGATTCTTTCACGTTAAGAAAGAGGATGAAAAACTAATCATTTCCACAGGTGGATACCCGTCAGTCCAACAAGAATCGGTCTCAACCAAAATACTGCTTACAGTTCCTATTGGTGGTATTCACGGAAATTTTATGCGATTAAATCCAGGGGAAACGGGGGAAACATATTATACGCTTTATACCAGAAATGGGGGTCCGGGGGAAGTTAGCTATAAAATTTACAGGGTGGCCGCAGTGGGCGAAAAAGAAGAAATGGCGATGCCAGAAGGTCTGGAGGTCAGTATAGAACCTTCTAAATTTATCGCACAACCACATAAGAAATACACATCAAAGATTACGGTAAAAACAAGTCCCGAGCTTCTTCCGAATGAAGTAAATCTATCAAAAACTGGCGGTCGTGCTCCTACAAGGCAATATGTGTTTTACTTGCAAGTGATTTTTGAAGGCGAAAACGAAACAATTGGCGATGATTGGCTCAGAGTTTTTGTAGAACCAAGAAGAATAGTGTCACGGGTATCTGGAACTGGAGAGGAAGTACTAATACTTATTTCACCACCAATGGTTTATCAACCATGTGGATCTTTTGAGAATTCTTCTATAACGTTAAAACCGGGAGAGACAAAAGAAACTTATTACACGTTGCATACGGGAGAAGGTGGTCCGGGGGAAGTTAGCTATAAAATTTACAGGGTGGCCGCAGTGGGCGAAAAAGAAGAAATGGCGATGCCAGAAGGTCTGGAGGTCAGTATAGAACCTTCCAAATTCTTCGTGCGAACTCATCAGAGCTACACTTCAAAGATAAGGATAGAAACAAGCCCTGAGCTTTCTCCAGGTAAATACGTGTTGTGTATGGATATATCAGGAGTAGGAGGACTGAGCAACCGCTGGCTTACCGTAAATGTGGTGTGATTTAGGAGATGATATGGAAAGATGAAAAAGATACTGGCAATTGGTATAGGAATAATAGCGTTGTCGCTGCTGGCATGCAGTATTGGATTGGTCACAGCAGACGAAGGGAGCGAGGAATATACAGTGATTGATGCTCCGCTCAGTCCCATGGAAGGTGAGTATATTTATTCTATTCCTCCTGGTTCGGTCATTTACCATTCCGCTGATGGTATAACAACGGTTTACGCACCGGATGGGAAACCAATATTAAAAGCGAGAGATTCTGATGCAGCCAAGATTCCGACGCCATCTGGAATGATACCGGCAACCAGAGTTCATGTGTATCCATCTGGGTCATATGGCATTCGTGAGCAGATTGAATTTTATACTGAGGATAGAGGCAAAATAACGGGAAATGCAACTAAGTACTATGCACCGGATGGGACACTTTTGATAACCATAAAAAGTGAAAAGAGTGCAACAGGAGAAGGAGAGAAAACGGGAGGAATAATGGGTGAGCACACTGGCTGGATAGAATGTGCAAGAGACATAGGTCAAGATTTGGACCTTTTTGAGTTTACAGCATACTGGGATTGTCCATGTGTTCCATCATCGCCGGAGTGGAATACAGCGGATTTGCTTTTCAATGCCATTCAGGAGTATTCTGGAGGGACAGTAATTATGCATCCGATTCTACTTTGGTATACCCCAAATGGGGATTGGATAGCTTACGCCCAGTGGGGTCCTGATGCAGAAGGAGACTATCATTCAAGTGAACCTATAAATGTGGACGTAGGCGACAAGCTTCGGGGAAAATTAACATATCAAGTATTGCAGACACGCTGGTATATAGAGATAAAGAACATAGACACAGGTGATGTTACATACATTTATACATGGCCTTTGGTTGCGGGTGCGGTCAATCTTGATATTTTCACAACTCTGGAGGGTTACCATGTTCACGATGTTACCGATGTTCCGGGGGAGGCAACATTCTATGATATGTCCTTTAGTTACCAGGGCAATCCGGTGGATGTGGAATGGCTTCCATGGGTAAATCAGAGTGTAAAGCCAGATATACCCGGGCTCCAGGTTTTTGTATGTTCGGACAGTGAAGTGAAACTATTGGCTTGCGAGTGCGGTGATGTGGATTGCAAAAATGGAGTAACATCGGCTGATGCGACTAAGGTACGCTGGCGTGTGTCCCATCCAAGCTATCAACTGACAAATCTGTGGGCTGCTGATGTGGATTGCAAAAATGGAGTAACATCGGCTGATGCGACTAAGGTACGCTGGCGTGTGTCCCATCCAAGCTATC
>JAOQIN010000077.1:0-811 GCA_026134085.1 Candidatus Methanoxibalbensis ujae | reverse complement strand
AACTGACCTGTTGCAAGTGCGATTGTCCAAGTTAACGCAGAGAAGCGAAGAAAGAGCCACTAAAAAGTTGAAAATTTCCCCTTTTTTCTTTTTTGGGGGGATATGCAAAAAGGAACGGAATAAGATAGGAAAAAGGAAGGAAAAGGAGGTGATTTAGAGATGGAAAGAAAAAAGTCTATGTTAGGAGGTGAGAGAGGATGAATAGAAGGGGAATAGCATTCGGAATAGGAATAGTACTGGCAGTATTAGCAGTACTTACAGCACCTGCGATGGCATATGGAATGGAAACATGGTTTGTTCCAGAAAATAGTACTGGTGTATACGGTGAAACAGATATACTTGTGTATATTAACATGACAGAGAGCGTTGGTGAGACGGTAAGCGGGGAGATGGATATTTACTATGATAAAAACTGTGTGAATATAGTGACGATAGACCAGAGCATGAGTCCATTTAGCTGGAACACCCACAACTGGTTTAACGACAGCTACCACGGAGACAATTGGTGGCCCTGGCTGAGCCCAACCCATACTTGTGTCCGCATACAGTGGGATAATCCACAGGGTCCTATATCTGCGGGTAACTATACGCTTTGCGTCTTAACGCTGCACTGCAATTGCAGTTCGGGGTGCTCTTCTGACCTGTTACAAGGCTTCAGTGAAGCAAACAACGAAATGGGCGATGAGATAACGGGCGGTCATAAATTTCATAACGGCACGTACACATGCATAGCGCCGCAGGAGACATTCAGCAAGGAGCTCGTTGAGGGATGGAACCTGATTTCACTGCCTCTTACTGCGGATGACATGAC
>JAOQIN010000076.1 GCA_026134085.1 Candidatus Methanoxibalbensis ujae | reverse complement strand
AATTCAGCTTGCCAGTCATATCCGCATATATCATGGATATCAAGCGATGTGAGCCCCTTCATCGTGGTATACATTGCATGATAGTTATTCGGTCTCCACCCTGGATCGTCATTGGGGTCATTCCAATGGCGGCAGATATAGTCGGTTGCATTTACCACTCTCGGAGTTGTGGCTGTATGTTGAATCCGTGAAGTGGGTCCTCCGTTTCTGCATTTAATAAGAAATCGTGGCACGACAACCTATCTCTCAGGTATCGCGGAGGAGACCGGACTTTCTCACTCCAGCGTTGCACGAGATCGAGCCGCTTTTGGAAATGAACATCGTGAAAGAAGGCAAAGTGAGCAAACAAATAAGAACGTTCACATTAGGCGAGGATAATGAAGTGACAAAGTTATGATACGGTTTTATGACGATTCAGCGAAAATTTTGGGTGAATGATTATCCCACATCCGGATTGTTCTACCTTTGGCGCCAATCCTGTTCTCGCTCCATTTTTCAGCTCCTGCTTCAGCCCAGCTTGTATCACTCTCGCAAGCCTATCCGCAAGATGCCTCTTGTAATACTTAGGAGAGAAGATACCATAGCTTGTATCTCTGAGACTTATCTCTCCCTTCTTTATAATCTGAGGTCCTTTGCTGCAGTTGTGCCTCACGATAACATCCTTCCCTCCCGACTTCTCTCTTTTGAACTTCTTGAAATACTCACTTTCACCGGAGGATGAAAAGAAATATAAAACATTTATCTCTGCCCGTGAATATAAAGGCGTATAATCAATATCATTCCTAATTACAGTAACTGCAACAAGCTGCCCATCGAACTCATCCTTAAGCTTTGCAACTTCTATAAGTCTCCAAGCGATACCCTCCAGCTCTCTCTCCAGCTCATCTCCCAGCACGCTATCAAACTCCTCTCCGCCATCCACATAGAGATAGATATCACCTGAAACTTTGGCACCTGAAACTTTGGCCTCCTCTTCCCCCCATTCAAACTTCGCCGTCATTGAGTTTACTGAAGTTTCACTTCTCGATGCTCCAAAATCCATGAAAAGGAACGAGCATCCAACCCCTGCAATAACCACTACTGCAATTATCAAAAAATATATCCCGTTCATCTCTGAAAAACACCTCAACCTATTTTACCTGTACACAGCTATATTATCATTTCCTTATCCGTTCATTCCTCCTTTCCATTCCCAATTCTTTTCTTTTTCGCCATATATACATTCATCTCCTCGTGCCTTTTCCGGCACATGGCGTCGTTAGGGTGGCACCTCACTCATTTTGGCATCCTCTAAGGGATCATTCTAAGGGATCATGAAAAGTACGAGGCTCTTATTGCCCTATTTTGTAGTATTCCTTCCCTGTCAGCACCCAGTGGACCGATTCTGCCATGTGGCGAGCTGTTGCAATGATTGCCACTTTTTCTCCTCTCCTCGCTTTTATTTTGTTGTATATTCTCTGGAAGCGATTTGGTTTAGAAGAACGCACTGCTGCCCTTGCACTCTGAACTCTGAATGAATGCCCACCGAACCCATTGCTGTGCTTGTTTATTACTTTGGTCGTGGGGCAGAGCCACACAGCCCATATCTCGTATAATCTGTTGCTCCACTTTTGGTGCCGGTCCGGCTAACCATACTCTTCGGGTTGCTGTCTTTATCTCTACCAATTCGCTTAGCATTAGCAGGATATTGTGGTATTTTATGCCGGACGGGAGTTATCTTCGTTTTCTCCTTCAGGATATCCTCCATCTCTTCAATCCTCTCTTTCAGCACTTTCAACACCATGCCGAATCAAAACTTTCTGGTCCCTTACATCTGGAACATACCGGCGAGTAATCCATACTCAACAATTGCGCTAACACCCCGGCATTCACCTTATCTTTCACATGCTTCTTTGCAAACGGCTTGACATAAACAGGATGTGCCAAATGCACCTCTATCCCCCTCTCATCCGGATACTTATGCTCAAAAACACCCGAAGTCGACACTTCGATCGCTACTTTTGCATCTTCGGGCAGCTTGCTCGCAAATTCGTCCAAACCTTCGCATGTCGTTGGACCTCTCTTTTCTGTTCCCCTGCTGTCTCCCATCGAATGGTAGCTCAGCTTTTTATGTGCATCCAATCCTATATAATGCACCTCATTCTTTCCCCATTTATAAGGAGGTGTTTTTCATGTAGTCATTTTTGCTTATACTGTACTATCCTTCCGAACTTCTAAGATATCTGCAAGCTCATTCCCCCTCAAGATGTAGGACATCTCCTCGATAGGGAATTTGTTGTTTTCAAATATTGTCTCCGTGAGGTCATTGAAATATTTGCCGCAGTTCAGGCAGTGATACTTCGCTGCTCCTTTCCCTGTGTATAATCCCTATGCAGCCTCGATACAATAAGGACATCTCACTCCATCCTGCCACCTTAGCTTCCTCAAACACTCGAGGCAACTCCCTCTATTGGGGAGAAACACCACTTTGATTATACTTGACTCGATCATGTTTTTATAACTCATGGTTCGCTTATTTTACATTCCACAGTTTACCATAAAAAAGTTATAAATTTCGGCAAAGCTTGCTGCAAGGAGATTCACATTATATAAATAATTCGCATATCTGCGAAATACAGAAGGCAAATATACAAAAATTAATTTAGAATTATAGATTATAGGTCGTGTTACGGAGGAGGCTGAATTTATATTCTTCGCGATTCTTGGTATGATTCAAGGAATTTATATGAGAGTAAAGGGAAAAGCCATGAGAATAGACGGATACTATGCTATGGGTATGGGTATCCCGGCATTGGTGGAGGATTATATATTGTTGGAATTGTTGGATCAGTTGGATTATATGGAGTTGGAGGGGGTGGATTATATATTGTTGGAGGAGGTGTAAGTGGACGTAGAATACAACGAGGAATGTAGAGTGTTAGTTTGGCTGCAGTCTGCCCATTGACCAATGCCCTTATCTCATATTTCTCTTCACCAAAATATCCAGGATTATGGAACTCAAAGCGTAACTCCTTCTCCTCCATCTTATCTAAGAAAACAGAAGTTGTATTTAGGACTTTATCTTCTTCCCATTCCTCAGAACCCCCAGAACCTTCCTTGCGCTTCAGTTTGATAAGCTTTACTTCAATTGTTCCTGGGTCACCTCTATTCTTAACAATTATAGGCGAGTAACCCTTCATTGGACAGCCATTTGTCCACCATCCTGTATAAACCATGGATATTCTACTACCGGTGTCAGAACCTCCGATTCCTTTAAAAGAAAGATAAGGTTTTGGTTGTCTGCTTAGTTTTGGCTTTTTAACAATTTCCTTCTCAACACCTCCCGTAAAAGTAAATATTGCAACTGATGTAATTATTACTATGGCAATTAAGCCTGCTGCTATGGTTTTCCTTTTCATATTTTTCACCTTCTTTCTCTTTTGACGGGTGCATTATCTGATTTTTTAGATTTTTTATCATGGAAAAATGATATATAAAATTTTCGCTCATCCCCCTAAACCATCGGGACAAAATGATGGATGACCAGGTTTCCTTTGAGTTGAGCAAGAGCTCAAAGAATGAGATGTACTTGCCAAGATAGTGTTCTGATACACTTCTGTTTCAGCCATGCTCTCAGAAATCCGTGTCTGGTGGTTTATCTTCCTTGTATGACCCTCCGCCTCTCCTTCTTAAATCAAAATTGTTTCCCCCTTTCTCTCCAATCTCTTTCACCTCTCTTACGAAAGCTAATTATGGTTTTAAACGGGAAGAATGTTAAGGAGAATGTGACATAGGCCGTTTTTTTAAAAGTGAAAGTAAAAACACACAGGTGGAGTGGTGGATTTGAGTAAGGAGTGGAAAGAGTCCAATACACCAAGAAAACCATAAGCATCCTTCGTATTTTCTCCTTTTCACGAAAGTTAGCTCCTGCTTCCAAAATTGAAAGTTCGAGCTTATCTTCAACTCTATCCACTGTTTGGTTGAATTCGTCAAGTTCAAAACAAGTTACAGGTATCATTAACATGTTTTTCTCCACTTGAAATCTAAGACGTCAACTTTCAGCATCGTTTTTTGACATTTCAGTAGCTTTAAGCTCTTTACACAATTCATTCCAGTGCTTTTCAATTCTTGTAATTAGAAATATTATGGGCATGGCTCGCACTCTCAAAACTATTTTCTTTCTGCTTCAATATTAAA
>JAOQIN010000075.1 GCA_026134085.1 Candidatus Methanoxibalbensis ujae | reverse complement strand
TGCCAATCAAAAAGCTTTCTCTCTTGTTCTTTACTTGTTTCATTTTCCGGAACACCTGTTCCATTTTCTGGAACGCCCGTTCCACCTCACTGTTATATGCTGTTCCAGCGGAAATACTCATGAGCGCTGAGAAGGGCGCTATAGGCGCTATATAGCGAAGAAGCAAGGGAGGATAGACAAAGGCAAAGGTGATAAAATGATAAAGATAAAAACGGAAAACCTGACAAAGGTGTATAATGGAAATAAGGCAGTGGATGGCCTGAATTTGGAGATAGCGGAGGGCGACATATTCGGCTTTTTAGGTCCGAACGGAGCGGGGAAGAGCACGACAATACTGATGCTCGTGGGGATGATCGAACCCACTGAAGGCAAGTGCTTCATAAATGACATCGAGGTGGCAAGGAATCCGCTTGAGATAAAGAAGATCATTGGATACCTGCCGGAGGATGTTGGATTCTACGGCAATATGACCGCGGAGCAGAACCTCGATTACTTCGCTCGATTCTATGCGATGGATGCACGGGAGAGGAAGAAGAGAATAGAGGAGTTACTTGAGCTGGTGCAGCTGGCTGGCGTAAGCCAGAAAGTGGGCGGATATTCAAGGGGAATGAATCAGCGGCTTGGACTCGCACAGGCATTGCTGAACGACCCGGAGGTGCTGTTCTTAGACGAGCCGACTGCAAATCTCGACCCCGAAGGCGTTTTTCAGTATCGTGAGCTGGTAAAGCAGTTATCTGATGAGGGAAAGACAATCTTTATCTCTTCGCACATATTGTCGGAAGTGAGCAGAGTCTGTAAGACTATCGGTATCATCTCAAAGGGGAAATTAATAGCATATGGAACGTTTGAAGAACTGAAAAAGGAACTCAGGCATCTCACTGAGAATTTGAGAATCATCGTGGAGACGGTGGAGCCTTTACCTGAGATTGAACATGAGGATATAATAAGTGCGGAATACAACGAAAACAAAAGAAAGGTGATTATTGAGGCCAAATCGGATATACGGGATTACATATCGTCCAGATTATTTGAGAATGGAGTAAGGATAAAAGAGATGAGGGTGGAAGAGCCAACGCTTGAAGACATATTTTTGTCCGTTTACCAGGGGTGAAAGAAAAAGATGGAAGCAAAAGGATTGTTTAACATAGCGAGGAAGGAGTTCATTGACCACCTGACGAGCAGGAAATTTATTATTATTCTTGCTCTGTTCCTCATTATCTCAGCGATTGCCGTGCATCAGGGCATAGACGACTATAACAAGAATCTGGAGGATTACAAGGAGCAAATGTCGCATATCAGGGAAGTGGAAGGTCCGGAGGGTCCTGTAAAGTGGATGCCAGAAAAGCCTTCGATATTGCTCATATTTCGAAGAATGAGCTGGCAGATAACGATGCTTGGCGGGATACTTGCGATCGCGATGGGATTCGATTTGATATCGAAAGAGAAGGAGAGTCGTTCATTAAAATCGCTGCTGTCACATCCGATATTCAGGGATGAGATAATCAACGGTAAAGCGCTCGGGGGTATTTTAGCACTTGTGTTCGCAATAGGCATCGCTCTTATCATTTCGTTTGCAATGCTGCTCATATTCAGCATCGTGCCTGACCTCAATGAGTTCACAAGGATCACATTGTTTGGAGTTGTTTCGGTCCTGTTCCTTCTCTCTTATTTCTCGATTGCGCTTATGACTTCCACGGTTTCAAGAGATAGCGGCAGCTCGCTCATTTACGCACTTATCATTCTCTTTGCGCTCTCGTTCTTCATACCGACATTTGAAAATGCGGTCGTGGAAAGCGTGGTTGGAGAGCCACCTGAATTTCCTGGTGTGCGTCATGCTATTTATGAGTCCGCGAGTGCGGGTGAAAATGAGTCAACGGAAATCCCTGTAAAGGAAACAATAGAAGAGGAATGGAAGCGATACGAGGAGGAATCAAGGGCATACTGGGAGAAGCGAGGCGCAATACATGATGCCATCAGTGTCGTCATGCCAAATTACAATTTTCAGGCGGTCACGGAAGCGATACTCAATCCACATTTTGAAGGTCTCAGGTACGGTGTTTTTTATGGGCCCTCTCATACTGCGGGTGAAGAAAAGAGCCTACGAGAGGCACTGGAAATTGTCTGGAAGAACATCTTGGCACTTATAATCTTCCCGCTCGTGTTCTTTGCCATCGCATACGTAAAGTTCATGAGGATGGATATTCGGTAAAAATGGAGAAAAAGTGCAAAATGCAGAGTAAAAAAAATGAAAAAATGAAAATGAAAACGAGGAAATTGGTGCCTATCTTTATTCTTTTTTTGTTTCTTCCACTCCTTTTTCTTTCTTCCACGACAGCGCAGGTGGGGGTTGCGGAGAAGAGAGTGGAGATAAAATGCGATTTCCCGGCTCAGAAGATAGAAGCAGGCGATACCGCCACATTTGAGCTGACGCTCGTGAATCATGGTGATACCGCCACTTACAGTTTGCGATGGTGGGCATACAGGGAAGCGAAGAAGTGGGATATGAAATTCAAGGACGGTGATAAGGAGGTGTATAAGGTAATGCTTCCCACAGGTGGCACCAGGACAGTAACATTCGAGGTGGAGACACCTGGCGATGCAGAAGTGGGGGAATATCCGATACACGTGGATATTGGCGATGGGCACATCACGCTTTATGTGAAGATAACGAAGACGCATAAAGGCGAGAAAGGCACGCTTGTGCTTACAGTCGTTGATAAGGATGGAGAAAAGGTCAAAGGTGCGACTGTGAGCGTGTATAAGAGCGGCGGTACACTGGTGGGCCAGATGATGACGACCGCGGAGGGTGAAGTCAGCATAGAATTGCCAGAGGGTACTTACAAAGTTGTGATAGAGAAGGCGGGCTACAAAAGCGAGGAGGAAAAAAATGTGAAGATAGGAATCGGAAGCACCACCGACCTCGGCATCATACCGCTGGAAAAAGAGCTGTTCTTTGCTGATGTCTCGGTAAAGTCGCCATCAAAGACGGTTATGGTTGGGAAGAATCCAGTATACGAGTTCGAGATAAAAAATGTAGGGAAATGTGATGATACATATAGATTAATTGTTCAAGGGCTGCCGGATAAGTGGTATGCAAGATATAAAGAGAGTGCTGCGGGAACGGAGGAGATATCGGAGATATTTATAAAGGCGGGTGATGCAAAGACGCTGTATTTAGAGTTCGTTCCGCCTTATAACGTTGAAATTGGAGAATATAACTTCACGAGCGTCATTGAGTCTGAGTCATCCATGAAGCAGTATGAACAAAATCTGACGTTAAAGCTGCGTGGCAGTTATGATATGTATGTGTATTCCAGCAGATACAGATACGAGGTGAACAAAGGAGATACGGTATCGTTTGATGTCAGTGTTTCAAACAGGGGTAGCGGTGGTTCACTTACGAATATCAGCCTTGAAGTCAGCGCTCCTGAGGGATGGAGTGCTGATGTTACGCCGAAGTCTGTGGCAAGTCTTAAACCAGGGGACAGAAGAACATTCACGATAAAGGCAGTGCCGCCTGCAGACATCGTTGCGAGTGATTATAAGTTGAGCGTGAAGGTTAAGAGCGACCAGACAGAGAAGGAGGACGAGTTCTGGGTTGAGGTTAAAGAGCAGTCCAATATCGCAATATATGGCGCGGTGATTCTCGTTTTGGTGATTCTCAGCTTGTGGTATATGTTCAGGAAGTACGGGAGGAGGTGAGGGTGAAGATAGCGTCTCAAGACACTCCTTAGTAGAAGTTATCGTTTCAGCAGATACTCGTAGCAATAGTGTTTGTGCCAATTGCGGGTGCACAGGGGAATCCTGCAAATTCAAGGGATTTAGCATCACCCTACCACTAACTGGAGCACCGTACAAGTTGGCTACAAGTCCAGTGGTATAACAGATTATTTTTCCTTAAAAAAGGAGATCCAGATATCTGGAGGTTAATAAATAATGGTGACGACCTACAAATAAAAGAACTTGCCCCATCCATTATCCGTAAGGAACGAAGAGGTGCTATCCACAAAATCTGTGCAGGATGAAAGAGATGTAGCAGAAACCGTCAGAATTTCTGGTGAGGACTGCTACGAAATCCATGGCACAATCTTATCAGTCACTGTTAAACATGCATGGAATACTGTCGAAGCAAAAAACATCTTTGGGCATTATTTAGCTTGACTGCATCCGGTTGGTTCCACTACAACCCCGGTGTGGAAGTAATCTATGTCGCTGACGATTCAAGTGCATACGCAAATACGCTCTATGGATGGTCTGTTGAATCATTCAGTAGCTCAGCATCATGGAACACTCAGATCGGCACAGTCAATGCAAATGCAGAGTTCCATCACCCGATACTTAGCGACCGTAATGCATGGTCACAAGTTCAAGTCGAAGGATGGAAATGTTTATCAGGACGGAGCGATATATCGGGAGGCGATAGAAAAATGAATCCAACTCAATTTGTAGGCTTCGTGAAGCAGAACTGGCGAGTGATTGCGATACTGCTTGTAGCAGTTATTGTGGCGGTTATTGTACTCTGTATTTTCAGTTTGCCGGCGCAAATAACCCATTCGGGCGGTGCGATAACCTATAACAGCACCTGATGTTTGTCCGGACGGTCTAAATAGCAGGAATACCAAAAAAACAAATTTCCACCTTTTTCTTTTTGGGGAGTTATTTTCAATTTAATTTTTCCAATTTAATTTCCAATTTAACAGATTCCGCTCGAGGTTTTTCCCTCTATTCCTTCCCTTTTCCATCCCCCATGTTTGGGTAAGAAGCAATAGTTGTCTAAAGATGAAAAAAAGTGAAGTAAAGGACGGTGGTAGGGGGCTAAATTAGCCTGTTCCATTCCCTGGAACCCCTTATTCCATTTTCTGGAACGCCTGTTCCACCTCGCTGTTATATGCTGTTCCAGCGG
>JAOQIN010000074.1 GCA_026134085.1 Candidatus Methanoxibalbensis ujae | reverse complement strand
ACAAAATCAATATCCTTTGCAGAAAGTTGGATTGAGAAATTCATAATAAGTTTAAAGTGTTATGCACCTAACTATAAAAAACTGCTCGCATCACTCACAGCATCAATTTTTTTTCTCACCACTCATAATTCATCATCACCTTCGGAAACCATTTTAACAGCTGGAAAGGGATGGCGAGTGAGATGACGGAATTGCTGGAAGTGCGGGATGTGATGACGCCGGAAGTTGTTACGGAGGAGGAGGACACACCAGTGACGAAAATAGCGAAGGACATGGAAGTGTATGGTATTGGAAGCGTCATAATTACGAGAGAGGGAGAGCCTGTTGGCATCGTTACTGACAGAGATATAGCATTAAAAGTTATAAAGGAGGACAGACTGGTGAGAGAAGTTAAGGCAAAAGATATAATGTCTTCGCCTCTAATCACTATAGAAGCGGATGCATCCATAGAAAAAGCATGCGAAATCATGGCAAAGAACAGAATAAGGAGATTGCCAGTAGTTGAAGACGACAAACTTGTGGGAGTAATTAGCGTGAGAAACATTTTGACGAGAAGCCCAGCATGCGTTAGCAAGTTCTACCCCGCTGGGGAAGAGTGAGCGTCGGGTATGGTGCGGCGAAATTGGAAATGAGATAGAACAGCGCTCAGGTGGCACTGGCAGCACTGGATGAGCGGAGGCAGGCGGAAGCGGAATCGGAGAGACGCCAGGCACAACAGCAGCAGGCATTGGAGGGGCACAAATGGGAAATAGGAATAAGATGAGGGTAGTGAACCTCGCCGGGCTTCGTGAGGTGGTGGCTGAAATCCTCACATTCTCCGCAATGTTTTCTGTTGTTTTTGTTTTTCCTTATGTATCAACGGACAGATTTGTGAAATGTATTCATCCGAAGTAGTTTGGCCCTTGAGGTAGAGTTTTGTTTTCTTGTCGTATCTCGGTTTTTCCTGGCGATGTATTTTTATGTTTTTAATAGCTAAACCAGACTTCTCCCTATGTATTCTCACTCTCTCGAAAGGTGTCTTGCAGGCAACAGAAAAGGGCTGGCCCCTCCATGCAAAGTGAGACAGATGAAGTTTCCTCCGTGAGGAACCTTCCCTCATATACCTCTGTGAGGGGGAGAGGTCACGTGCTTTATTATTTATTGAACATAATAATAATGAATCAGCTAAGTTTCTACGAGCGGAGGTTGCCGAGTGGACAAAGGCGCTGGCTTGAGGGGTCAGTCCCGAAGGGGTTCGGGGGTTCGAATCCCCTCCTCCGCATCCATTTATCTCGCTGCTCTCCGCACATATGCTCCGGGCTGCTCTCAGTTTCAAAGTTGAGTTCTCAGTTTCACAGTTGATTTTCAAGTTTCACAGTTGAGTTTCACAGATGCGGAGAGCATTGTACAGATGAATGCGTGATGTATAAGCAGTTGGGAAATGGAGCGGTGGCAATTCCCCCACTGTTACCATCTTCGTCTGCGCACTGTTATGGGGATTACGCCTTTTTTGAATTCTTCTATTGCAATTTCAATGGGATCTGTTTTGTCGGTATCTATTAGAACGGGTGCGCCCATTGCGATCTGCAGAGCTCTCGCGCCTATGATGCGTGCTTTCTCATATTTTGTGTATTTCTCGCGCTTTATAATCTCGTTACCAGCAACATCTTCCTTTTTCATCATCTCTTCATCATTTTTCCTCGTCCACTTTTATTCATCTCGGATCTCAGATGCATAACGAATGAGAATGATGTTGAGGGGAAGTAAGAAGGATCAGTGGGGTTGCTGAGATTTGAACTCAGGTCTCGGCGTCCCGAACGCCGAAGGATAGCCAAGCTACCCCACAACCCCCCTCACACTCATGCACCACTCATGCATCACTCATGCATCACTCATGCACTCATCACATTCAACCAAAAGGCACTATATCCTCCACAATCTCCGCATGAGAAAGCAGCATACGTCTGCAGCAGTATCTCTCGATGTGGAGGTCGTCAAGCACTTTTTTCGGTTCTTCTGTCTTTATGCGCTCTCTGAACTCCTCCCAGACATCTGCAATTACCCTGCCACATGTGAAACAACGCACCGGTATCATCATGTCACCATCACCTGTATGACTTCTGCCGGCGTGCTCTTGCCGCTTTGCGCAGGAACTTCTTGGGCTCTTTTCTCCTCGGATCACTTACGACAAGGCTGCGGTCGTAGCTCAGATATGCCTTCCTTAGCTCCTCATTCTCCGTCCACTCCACAAGACCCCTCGCGATCGCTGTTCTGGATGCTTCAGCCTGGCCCATGAACCCGCCGCCACGCACATTCACGCTTATGCTTATGTTTGAGAGATCTATGCCCAGCTCAGACGCGATGAAAAGTGGCTCTGCTATTTTTTCACGGACAACCTCCGGCTCTATTATCTGCAGAGGCTTTTTGTTTATTCTGACTGTTCCATCACCTTCTTCAAGCGTTGCCCGTGCTATAGCTGTTTTACGCTTTCCGACAGCGATCACAACTTTCCTCTTGGACGCCATCCCAGATGCTCACTCACCTCCCTCAAAAGCACATATTTCGCGAGAGAGAGGCGCCCTTCCGCCTCCTTCAAGCGCGTCTTGGGCACATCTTTATATTCGTCTGGCACTCCAAGATATACCTTCACCCTTGAAAGCGCATCCCTCCCTCTCGCTTTTTTGTATGGCAGCATTCCCCTTATAGTCCTCTTCACAATGCCATCCGGTGTCCTCGGATAATAAGGACCTTTCTCACGCGAGCCTATATCCCTCTTCTCCTTGTATTCCTCAAATATGTTTTCGCGAGAACCGCTCACCATAACCTTTTCCGCATTCAATATGACTATTCTCCTCTTCTCATCTTTCAACAGAGACTTCGCCACCACGCTCGCAAGCCTGCCGAGAATCATCCCGGCACCATCTATCACAACTACATCCTCATCAGATTCCGTCTTTCCCATTTTCCACGATCCCTCTCTCACCGCCTCTCACCGCTCCACTCAATCATACTCGCATACTCGCCATTTCATTCGCCATTTCATCCCTCTCTCCAGATGTCGCTCTCCCTTCCTCAGATGTCGCTAAGCCATTATCCTTACGCCGCTTCCTTTTGGATTCTCCTTCAGAAGATCATCAATGCTCATGCACCTTCCTCCAAGCGCAGTGATGCGCAGATAAGCCTTCCGGCTGAATCCGAGTGCCGCAACATAAACACGCTTATCCAGCTTTCCTGCGCCGAGGACCTTTCCAGCAACGACTATCGTCTCTCCCTCCCTCGCATATCTGTTTATTCTGCTCAGATTCACCTCGGCATAGCTCCTTCGCGGTCGCTCCAATCTCTCAGCAATGTCTCTCCATATACGCACATTGTTCTCTCTTGATGCCTTCCGCAGCTCATCCAGCATCCTCAATATCCCAGGATGCGTCTTCCGTGCCTTCGCAATCTCACGAGCCCGCATCTCCTCTCCCTACAGCCTCTCAGTATGGCTTCGTGTGGGCTCCCAGCCCCATGCACGAGCACCTCTCACTCAAAGCTGCACCTCTCACTCAAAGCTGAAACATCCATTTTTATATTTAATTATTGCTCTTATTGTTCTCTCCCTCCCCTCATCGCATGCTTTCGTCTGTTCGCCATGCACTTATAGTTTCCATAAGACCCTCTTCAAGGCTGTATCTCGGCTCATATCCCATATCCCTTCTCGCCTTTGATATGTCGCCGAATGAGTGCCTCACATCTCCAGCTCTCGGAGCATCATACACAGGTTTCAGCGGATTGTTGCTGTCTATCAATTTCATTATCATATGAGCAAGATCATTTATGCTTGTTTTTCGTCCTGTGGCGATGTTATATACTCCTTCAGCATTGCTTTTCGCTGCGAGGATTGTTGCATTTACCACATCCCTTACAAAAATGAAATCTCTTGTCTGCTCACCGTCCCCGTATATCACAGGAGGTTTTCCTGATAAAACGCGCTTTATGAATTTGGGGATTACTGCCGCATATTCTGAGTGAGGGTTCTGCCTCGGACCATACACATTGAAATAGCGTAAAGAGACAGTTTTCAATCCGTAAACCTCATTGAACACATTGCAGTAATACTCCCCGACGAGCTTCGTAACAGCATATGGTGACAAAGGATCTGGGAGCATATCCTCCCTTTTTGGAAGCTCTGGCGTGTTCCCGTATACAGCAGATGAAGATGCATATACGACCTTTTCCACACCGCAATCCCTCGCAGCCATCAATACATTGAGTGTTCCTTTCACATTCACATCATTGTATATGATCGGGTCTCTTATGCTTCCGGGAACTGATGCAATTGCCGCCAGATGAAAAACATAATCAACATCTTCAAACACTCTCATAAGCAGATTCAAGTCTGTCACGCTTCCCCTGACAAATGTCACATCTCCCTCAACACACTGAATGTTTCTGATATCACCTGTTGAGAGATCATCCACAACAATCACTTCGTTATCTCCTGAAAGCACTTCTACGAGATTTGAGCCTATGAATCCAGCACCACCGGTCACAACAACCCTCATTTCATTCTCCTCTCATATCCCTCGTTTTCAGTCAATCGCCTGATTATTTATAGTTTTCTGCGAAAGCTTATCCACTTGCTATATAAATAACTATCATGAGAGGAAAAAAGAACTCAATTAAGAAATTTGAGGAGATCAGAGATTTATTGAAGCTGGAAAAAGACCAGAGGATAAAGCAAAAGCTATCTTTTCTATACCTGTTGGAGCCAATGGATCGATCGGCTAAAGCCGCTGATGCAATTGAGAAGTCTTTAGGTGAAAAAGTGGAACAGGGGAAGATATGTCTGTTTCCGAGAATAAAGGAGGAAGACCACTTGAGCTCTCTATTGAAGAGGAAGAGCCTGATAAGCTGGACGACTAAAAAAGGTGATTATCAATTATGTCAGAAAGGTCAGATGCTGAGAGACTG
>JAOQIN010000073.1 GCA_026134085.1 Candidatus Methanoxibalbensis ujae | reverse complement strand
GAAAAGCACAACGCAGCAATAGCGATAGGCGATTTGAAGGGCATCAGAAACAACAGGAAGGTCAATTCAATGCCATCCCATAAACTGAAGGAATATATCAAAGGCGCTTGAGAAGGGTATTGTGGTGATAGAAGAGAATATAACAGAAGCAGTGCTCTTGCTGTGGCTCAATGAACACTGAAAGACATAAGGATTATTCATCTGCAAGGATTGCGGCTATCAGGTCAACGCAGACGTGAACGGAGCAAAGAACATATTAAAACGAGCCGTAGGCTATATGCTCATAGGGGCTTCTGTGGTCAAGCCCGAAGGGGAGCGGTTTGTTCTGAGCCACACTCCCCAACCTCTCGCATCCGCTGGATGCCCCTTTAATAGAGGGAGGAGGTCACGTTTATCTGAGATATAATAAAAGAAGCGGTGCAAGGGATCAGCAATGCCTCTCCGTGGAGACATAAGAAAGGTGCTTGTGATAGGTTCGGGACCTATTCAGATAGGGCAAGCGGCTGAATTTGACTTCTCAGGTTCGCAGGCATGTCGTGCGCTGCGTGATGAGGGTGTGAAGGTTGTGCTTGTGAACTCAAATCCAGCCACGATAATGACTGATTTTGAGATGGCGGATGTGATATATATCGAGCCCTTAGTGGCGGATGTTGTTGAAAAGATACTGGATAAAGAGAGTCCTGATGGCGTCATCGCCGGTCTTGGAGGTCAGACCGCGCTGAACCTCGTTGTTGAGCTTGTGGAGCGCGGCGCACTTGAAAAATACGGTGTTAAAGTGCTGGGCACACCTGTTGAGGCGATATACAACGCGGAGGACAGGGAGAGATTCAAAAATCTGATGCATCGCATAGGAGAGCCCGTGCCTCGCAGCGAGGCTGTGAACTCTGTTGAGGAGGCTCTGGATGTGGCTGAGGAACTGGGATACCCTCTCGTCATACGCCCTGCATACACACTGGGAGGTGCGGGAGGAGGCATTGCGAGGGATGAAGAAGATCTGAAAGACATTGTGCAGCGCGGGTTGAACGCATCTCGCATACATCAGGTGCTCATTGAGGAGAGTGTTCTCGGCTGGAAGGAGATTGAGTATGAAGTCATGAGGGATGCGAAAGACACATGCATAACAGTGTGCAACATGGAAAATCTTGACCCCATGGGCATTCACACAGGCGAGTCAATAGTCGTCGCACCTTCTCAGACACTTACTGACGAAGAGCATCAGATGCTGCGCAGTGCAGCTCTTAAAATAATAAGAGCGCTCAAAGTTGAAGGAGGTTGCAACATACAGTTCGCGCTGAGGGAAGGGGAATACCGCGTTATAGAGGTGAATCCTCGTGTCTCCCGCTCTTCAGCACTCGCCTCAAAGGCAACAGGATATCCAATCGCGAGAGTTGCAGCGAAAATAGCCCTCGGTCTTTCGCTTGATGAGATAGAAAACAGAGTTACGGGGAAGACACCCGCATCATTTGAGCCGGCGATAGATTATGTCGTCGTGAAAATACCGAGATGGCCTTTTGACAAGTTTCCGGAGGCTGACCGCACACTCACAACATCAATGAAGAGCACGGGAGAGGTGATGGCTATCGGACGAACATTTGAGGAGGCCCTGCAGAAGGCAATAAGGTCGCTTGACATAGATCGCGATTTCGGAGACGATGAATTCGCAGAAAAAAAGGATAATGAGATACTGAGACTGATAGAATGGCCAAATGATGAGAGAATATTCGCAATTTATGAGGCTTTGAGGAGAGGAATAAGTGCAGATAAAATATCAAAATTGAGCAATATAGATATTTTCTTCATCAAAAAAATTGAAAATATTGTGAAAATTGAGAAAGAACTGCGCAGATATCGTTATGAGAAGGGGAGTGAGGAAGAATTCAGAAAATTGCTTAAGAAAGCGAAGAGAATGGGGTTCAGCGATGAGCGCATTTCTCGCATCACAGGCATGACGGAGGATGAAGTGCGTGAGATTCGGAGGAGATTCTGCATAAGACCCACATACAAAATGGTTGACACATGCGCAGCTGAATTTGAGGCATCCACTCCTTATTACTACTCAACATATGAGGAGGAATGCGAGTTGCATCCGTC
Source organism: Candidatus Methanoxibalbensis ujae (assembly GCA_026134085.1). Classification (GTDB taxonomy): domain Archaea; phylum Halobacteriota; class Syntropharchaeia; order Alkanophagales; family Methanospirareceae; genus Methanoxibalbensis; species Methanoxibalbensis ujae. Next base: position 2,982 of record JAOQIN010000073.1, on the reverse strand, counting down.
AGAAAGGAAGAAAGTGCTGATTATTGGTTCAGGTCCCATAAGGATAGGTCAGGGTATTGAGTTTGATTACTCAACTGTTCATGCTGTCAAGGCTTTGAGGGAGGAGGGAATAGAGGCACACATAATAAACAACAATCCGGAAACAGTTTCAACAGATTTTGATACATCTGATAAGCTGTTCTTTGAGCCTCTGACGCTTGAAGATGTTATGAATGTCATAGAGAAGGAGAACTATGAAGGAGTGATTGTGCAGTTCGGCGGTCAGACATCTGTCAATCTTGCAGTCCCTCTCAAGGAACATATTTTGAGAATGAGGGAGAGGGGTCTCAAGACAGAAATACTCGGAACGCCGCCTGACCGCATAGATGAGGCGGAAGACAGGAAAAGATTCAGCAAACTTCTTCTTTCATTGGGGATTCCGCAGCCTGAAAGCGGCTATGCCTTTTCATATGAGGAAGCAAAGGAGGTCGCTAGGCGCATAGGATATCCCGTTTTCGTGAGACCATCATATGTGCTCGGAGGTCGTGCGATGGAGATTGTTCATGATGAAGAGGAGCTTGAGCGTTACATGAAGGAGGCTGTTAAAGTTTCGAAGGAAAAGCCCGTTCTCATAGATAAGTTCCTTGAAAATGCCGTTGAGATAGATGTAGATGCTGTATGCGACTGTGAAGATGTGCTCATAGGTGCGATAATGGAGCACATAGAACAGGCAGGCATTCATTCAGGAGATTCTGCATGCGTTATCCCTCCGCTTACACTCTCAGAAAAAACGCTGAACACTATCCGTGAATATGTGAAGAAGATAGCGAAGGCTCTCAACATATGTGGATTGATGAATGTTCAGCTCGCTGTTAAAGATGATGTTGTATATGTGCTTGAGGTGAACCCGAGAGCATCACGCACAGTTCCTTTTGTCTCAAAAGCAACGGGCATACCACTTGCGAAGATCGCCGCAAAGGTGATGATCGGCAAAAAACTCAGGGAGCTCGGCGTCAATGAGAGAAGGCTCAATCATTTTGCTGTGAAGGAGGTTGTGCTCCCCTTCATAAAACTGCCACACTCAGCTCCACTGTTGGGTCCGGAGATGAAAAGCACAGGCGAGGTTATGGGAATCGCATCATCGTTTGAGGAGGCTTTCTTCAAGGCGCAGCTCGCTGCTGAGAACCCTCTGCCCTTACCATCAAAGCACACGGCATCTGTGTTCATCTCCGTCTGCGACGAGGACAAAGAAAAAGCAGTTGAGGTGGCGAGAAAACTCTCTGAAGCAAATATGAGAATTTTTGCAACTGATGGAACGGCAAAATTCCTGCGTGAAAGGGGTATAAAAGTAAGTACAGTCGGTAAATTACACGAGGATAACCAGATGAATATCATAGATATGCTGCTTGAGCGTGAAATTCAGCTCGTGATAAACACGGTCAGGGATAAATATGCGTATAAAGATGCTCATATAATAAGGCGTGCCTGCGTTGATTTCCGCATCCCCTACATCACGACGATGAACGCAGCAAATGCAGCTGCAGATGCAATACTGCGTATGAAAGAGATCTCTGTGAAATCGCTCAATGAATACTTAATGAGGAGTGTGTTTCAGCGCCAGTCAGAAAGCGATTTTGCATGACATTCTGTGATGAATTGTGTGAGATGACTTGGAGGTTGAGGTGAGGATTTGGAGAAGAGGCGAGAGCGCAAATTTTTCTGTATTTCTGATGCAAAATGCGTATGAGGAGGTCTCAAGCACGAAAATCGCCGTGCCATGAAATCCGCAATTGCTGAGACAAATCCTGCCTGATTACTATTTTCTCAAATGCGCGATGCCGTATGTTTCAACAGCATTGAAGCATCATCATCAACTGCAGCACTCAGCGACTGTGAATTATGGAGTTATTGCTGAGGGGAGTTATTGCTGAGGAAAGCGTTTCCTGCCGTATAGATCCCATGTTCAATGTGCAATATCAATTTTACTCTCTTATCTCCTCATCCTTTATGGGAACTGCTCCCATTTTCAACTTATCTACAACAAATTCACACGCTTTAAATGCATCTTTCCTGTGTGCTGCGCTGACAAGTATTGCATCTATTTTCTCTCCCACGCTCAAATATCCTTTTTTAAGCACTATCTTGACATCTGCAATTTCAAACTTCCTCTTTGTCTCCACGCAAAGTGATTCCAGCGCATCTGAAATTTTTTCGTTGTCAACTCGCACATTCATGCCTTTTACTCCTTCGTCTCCCCTGACGATACCTATGAATGCAACTATGCATCCCAGATCCCGCCGTCCTTCTTTCATCTCATTCACAAGGTCGTCAAGCGAGAAGTCCGCCGACAGAATTTTTCCACTCATCCTTATCCATAATCCTCCCATACCATTTATCGCTTTTTCCATTGCGCCACAACAATAACGATATTTATGATTGCTCTGAGTTTGCGGATGCCTTCTCCCAGCTCGCTCAATCCTCACGAACTCAAACAACTGAAGAAATGCCAGAATCTCGCAGGTTCTTCGCCTGCTCCCTGGTTGCCGCAGCCTGTTACTGCAGTTGTCTTCCCGCAAGAACGCCCAAATCCGCATCTTTTGTATATCTTCGCCACTTGCAACCACTGTCTGTCTCTCACTTCTCTTATAAAATATTTACTCTGAAAGACATCCAAACAAACAGAGGCAGAACGGTGGAAGTGTGGCGAAGAGCGGACAGTGTTTGGTGGGCTGTTGATAATGCAAACGACCATATACAGAATCGTTAAATCTGAGAATGGCTCCGCTATTATGTGGAAAATTCAGATGTTAAAGTAAAATTGAAATCAGTGTTATCTGTTTTCCTCATAGATAAGAGATGGTGCAATGGAACGGGAGGTTATTTCTGTTTTTCTGCCGCAAAAGCTGTTGAGTAAAGAAGACCCTAAACTTCCGAGAAACTGTGGGGCGCTGCTGCATTGGCAGTCAGGAGTGGCAGTGAAAAGGGGGTTGAGGCTTGAGGCGC
>JAOQIN010000072.1 GCA_026134085.1 Candidatus Methanoxibalbensis ujae | reverse complement strand
CCGTAATGCTTTTAGCAACCTCCATGATTATATTTTCGGAAAGAATATATTTATATACCTTTCCTCCCTCTCGGATGAGGTCTCCTTGAGGTGGTTAGATGAAAGAACAAAGGACAGTTGCCCCCGACGGTTGCTTGCCCTCGCTTACGCTTGAGTCACTTAACAGCGGATAAAAGGGAAATCAAAGATTTCAATTGCCTTCGGCAGCTTCTTTTATCCGCAAACGTTAAGTGAAATGCCCGCCGCCTGAAAATATTTAAAACCGAGAATGAAATAAAATAATAGGTGGCAAAAAATGAAAAAATCGCTTTTTAGTGGAATTTGAGCCTGATGCGAAGATTAGTCTTTTGGAATTTGTTGAACTGGAAAATTATCTCAGCGATTTGCTTTGAGTAGGGGTTGATCTGGTTGAAAAATCCGCATTAAGAATTGGCAAACTCATCTTAAGTGAGGTTGTATATATATGATGTAAAATATGAAAAGGGAAATCGGCGACCATAAGGACATTAGAAGCTATGATTAACGTTATGGAATTCACAAAAGATATGACGATGAGTTCGTTAAAGATACCCCGTCAGTTATCAGAGCCATAATTATTGGAGAGGCTGTCAAATACCGAAATGGGAGGTTGTAGAGACATTCCAAACTTGCACTCGCCAAAATTTGCTCTTGCGGGCAAAATCACCCACATTTGGGCTCTGCGGTGAATTAAACTGCTGTCGCTTAACGGGCCTGACGGGCGTATGCACTCAGGAATAAAAGTGCACTCAGGGATAAAAGTGGAGAAGTGGGCAAGCCCCATCTGACGCTGTATCTGTGAATCGCGGTGGCTCATGCGATGTGATAAGATATTCTTTTATAATCTATAAACATATGTATAGTAAGCATGAATTGAGGAGAACAAAAGAGAAGGAATGAGAGCGGTTTTGTATCCTTCAAAACTGATAGGGGATGTAGATGCGCCGCCTTCAAAGAGCTATACGCACAGGGCGCTCGCCGTCTCGCTTCTCAGCAGTGGAAAGTGTGATGTGATGTTTCCGCTCATATCCGATGACACGAAGGCGACGATGGATGCGATCAATGCGCTTGGTGCTTCTGTTTTTGTTGACGGAGAGAGGCGTTGTGTTTCTGTGGAAGGTGTTGGAAGCTCGCCGAAAACGCCAGAGGATGTGATAAATGCGCGCAACTCAGGAACAACGCTGCGATTTTTCACGGCTATATGCGCGTTGTGTGATTGTGCTGCCGTGCTCACCGGCGATGAATCGCTGCGAAGGCGAACAAACACACCTCTGCTGAATGCGCTGAATGATCTGGGTGCAGATGCGTTTTCAACAACAGGAAACGGAAGAGCTCCGATAGTGGTGCGTGGAATTCTGAGAGGTGGTGAAACAGAGATAGACTGCTCAATCAGCTCTCAATTCATATCCGCACTCCTCATTGCATGTCCTCTTGCGTCCGGGGATAGCTGCATAAAAGTGCGCAACCTCATCTCAAAGCCATACATGCACATGACAATGGATGTGATGAGGAGGGCTGGCGTTGATATAGAGATGCATGAATCGGTTTTTCACATAGAAGGGGGCCGTGAATATTCACTGAAACATTTCAAAGTGCCCGGCGATTTCTCATCCGCATCCTACATACTCGCAGCGGCTGCACTTACATCAACATCCTCTGTGCGTGTGCACAATCTTTATCGGAGCATGCAGGGGGATTCCCGCATTGTTGATATATTGCGTGACATGGGCGCTGATGTGCGTTGGAATGAAGAAGGCGGCATTGTTGAGGTGAGAGGAGGCAGCGAGTTGAAAGGAATAACTGTTGATCTGCGTGACAGCCCCGACCTCGCGCCCACTGTCGCTGTCTTGGGCGCATTTGCAGGTGGAAAAACAGAGATAAAAGGTGCATCACACCTCAGGCATAAGGAAACCGACAGAATACGAACGATATCGGAGGAGCTGCGTAAATTCGGCATAAAAGTGGAGGAGCGTGCAGACGGTTTTGTGATTCATGGAAACATCGCAGCACTGAAAGGGGGGAGGAGGCGCGTTGTAGTGCGCTCGCATGGAGATCATCGTGTTGCGATGGCTGCTTGTGTAGCTGCGCTCGCAGCAGATGTGGAAACAGTTGTGGAAGGTGTTGAGTGCGTCAGTGTATCATATCCTGATTTTTTCAAACATCTTGCTGCACTTGGTGCGAATTTCCTCCTGAATTCGCATGAGGATGGAGTCTCAAAGGAAGAATCCTCAAAGAAAGGGGTTGAATCCTCAAACAAAGGGGTTGAATCCTCGGGAAATGGGGGTAAATAACCCCGAGGGAGGTGAACAGCTCAGAGGTGATGATGTGGATGCGTGATAATGGCAGGTATGATAGGTATAGAGAATATAAAGAAACAAATGTGAAGCAGGTTCTTGCGGATATGAATAATATTTCTGAGGAGATGCTTGACCTTGCATATTCTGCTGTGCTTTACAGGAACAGAGAGGTTGTGAAGGAGGTTTTGAGGCTTGAGGAGCAGATGGACTCCCTGCTTTACAACCTGAGGGTTGCTGCGATACTCGGCGCGAGAAATCTGCAGGATGCCGTTGAGCTTTCTGGGATACTGCAGATAGCATCAGCAGCTGAAAACATATCAAATGCAGCAGCAGACATCGCTAAAACTGCATTATCAGTTGATATAACATGCTATTTTGATATTGAGGACCTTGAAGAGGCTGTTGTTCATGTCAGAGTATCTTCTAAATCACCCTTAAATGGCAAAACTCTGGGGGAGCTCATGCTTGAGACGGAAACTGGAATGCGAATTCTCGCGATAAAGCGGGGGGACAGGTGGATTTACTCGCCTGACAGGGATGAAGTCATCATGGAAAACGACCTTCTCATCGCATCAGGACCGACTGACAGCGTGCCATCATTTTACAGGGTTGTTGCGTGTGAGGACTTCGCGAGGAGCAGGAGGAGCAGGCGCATGATATATGAGGAGATTGCAGACCGCATAGCTGAGATGAAGAACATCTCCGAACTCATGGTCGGTCTCGCATACTCCGCAGTTACATTTCAGAGCAAAGAGATCGCGGAGGAGGTCGCTGCACTTGAGGAGCGCATGGACAGGATGAAGGATGAGCTTGAGATGCTCGTCATGGAGGCTGCTGCAGCAAGCAACGCATCAAAGAAGCGTTTCAACGAGCTGCGGGGAATATTGCATGTCTGCTTCTCATCGGAGATCATATCCGATGCCGCATACGAAATCGCTGATATCATTCTCCGTGACATACCTATGCATCCTGTTTTTGCCGCTTCCCTCCGTGAAATGGATGAAGTTGTGCTCAAAGCAGAGGTGAAAAACGCAGCTGGAAGGACAATAGAGAGTCTGGGCATTGAGAAGAAAATGGGAATGTTCGTGCTGGCCGTGCGCAGAAAGGATGGCACATGGATATATAATCCGGATGAGCACACAATACTGCAGCCGGATGACATAATCATCATGCGAGGACCAAAAGAGTGTGAGGAAGCGGTCAGAAAATTGCTGGAAGGCTGAACATGGCTGTTTCATCTTTCAGATACGCCTGCCTCTTCAAATGTTGCCATCTCATCAAGTATTTTGCATGCTGCCTCCACGATATTTATCGCGAGTGCGGCGCCTGTCCCCTCACCGAGGCGCATGTCGAGCTGCAGTATGGGGCGCATTTTCAGGTATTCAAGCACGACTGGATGACCTTTCTCCATTGACATATGACCTGCGATCATGTGCTCCACGATGTTTTTGTTGAGTTTGTATGCTATGAGTGCGCCTGCACATGCGATGAAACCGTCTATGACAACAGGGATGCGAAGAGATGCAGCACCTATTATTGCGCCTGCGATGCCCGCTATCTCAAAACCACCCACGGCAGCGAGCACATCAAAAGGATCGTCCACATCTATGCTGCGACGTGTGATTGCCTTTTTCACAACATCAATCTTGTGCTGAACACATTCATCTGTCAGTCCTGAGCCACGACCTGTGACGAGCTCAGGCGGCTCTCCTGTTATCAATGCGGCGATTGCGCTTGATGCTGTTGTGTTTGCTATGCCCATATCTCCAACTCCAACTATGTCAAGAGAGCTTCCGCTGCGCTTAAACAGCTCAAACTGCTCCTTAACAACATCCATACCTGCATAAACAGCGCGTTCAGCCTGCTCCCTGCTCATTGCATCCTCTTCAACCATGTTTCTGGTGCCGTATGCAATCTTCTTCACCACGAAATTTTCGTGTGCGGAGATGGGAGGATATATGTCATCTGCGACCCCCATGTCAACAACCACAAGCTTCGCGCCAATATGCCGTGCAAGAACGCTTATCGCCGCACCACCTCGCAGGAAATTGCGAACCATCTGCGCAGTTACTTCTTGAGGATATGCACTCACTCCCTCTTCAGCGACACCGTGGTCGGCTGCAAATGTCAATATGAGCTTTCCCTCTATCCTGGGACGAGGATCGGCTTTTATGCCAGCCACTTTCACTGATAGATCCTCAAGAAACCCAAGACTCCCCTGCGGCTTCGTCAGTCTGTCCTGGCGGGCACGTGCCTTCCTCATCGCATCATAATCCAAACGCGGAACACTCATCATCTTTCATCCCTCTTTTTCATTTCATCTTTCTCGCCTCAAGACCGGTGGCTCCATCCGATGGAATTGAGAGGAATTGAAGTATATCAAAAGAAAAACCATGCATTTTGCCAGAAGCGTGACGACCAAGGATCAACCTGAATTTCCTTCTCTATTCTCATCTTTCAATAAATAATATATATCTATAATATAAATAGCAATTATCATTCTTATTCCTACATCTTTTATTTTTGAGGTTATCCCAAAACATAAATGATAAGATATAAAAATATAAAGCATTTAGGGAGGTAGAAGATGAACTAATAAAATTTTCCGCCGGAGAAGCCAGGGACAGGGTGACTAAGGGCTTAAGGTGTGCCTTCAATGACATTCTTTATGTGCTCCTTTATGTGCTAGCGGAGCGCAGTGGAAAAGCGGGGAAATGAGAAAGAGCGTGGTGGAGAAGTGGCGGAGACGGCGGGGACAGCGGGGGAGGTTAATTATGAG
>JAOQIN010000071.1 GCA_026134085.1 Candidatus Methanoxibalbensis ujae | reverse complement strand
GACAAAATCAATATCCTTTGCAGAAAGTTGGATTGAGAAATTCATAATAAGTTTAAAGTGTTATGCACCTAACTATATTTTTTGTTCTGTCATGTCTTTTTAATATCTCCAAATGCATCCGATCTCCCCTTGAGCTGGGATGAATCCTGAGCTGAGATGGAGTGAGATGAATGGAGATGAAAGGAGATGAAAAATGAAAATGAAGGAGGATAATGCTGTTGAAGAGCTGATGAACAGGTTTGCACACTGGAGGTTTCTGATATTCCAGCTCACATTGATACTTGTCATTTCAGTGTTCATATCGGTGACAGTGGGCACTTCCCTCTCGCCTGTTGATGTCCTCAGGATAATTGGAAACGAGTTGCATATTGTTTCATACGATTATCCGCGTTCTGAGCATATAATACTGTTTCAGATAAGGATTCCCCGTGCTGTCATGGGTGTTTTCATAGGTGCTGCGCTTTCTGCTGCTGGTGTCGTGATGCAGAGCATATTCAAGAATCCGATGGCTGATCCATACATCATAGGAACCGCATCAGGAGCGAGCGTCGGTGCTGTGTTTTCTTTTTTTATCCCCATATCCTCTTATATCACTCCGCTGTTTGCATTCATAGGTGCGATCTCAGCAACGCTCCTCGTCTACAACATCGCGAGGACGGGTGGAAGGGTTCCTGTTGACATGCTGCTTCTCACAGGGATTGCAGTCTCAATATTTCTGAATGCGATATTGTCTTTCATGATGTATATGGTGGGGCACGACCTCGGATATATATTCATGTGGCTTATGGGAAGGGTTGACGAGCCGCCATGGGAGAATGTGCTCATCGTTGCGGCAGCTGTGTGCGCATGTATCACGCCACTTTTCATGTTCACCCGTGACCTGAATGCACTGCTCATAGGCGAGGAAACTGCGCAGACACTCGGAATATCTGTGGAAAGTGTGAAGAAGACGCTGCTGTTCCTTTCAGCACTTCTCACAGCTTCAGCAGTCGCTTTCACGGGAACCATAGGGTTCGTGGGACTGATAATACCTCATATCACACGCATATTTGTGGGAGCTGATCACCGCATACTGCTGCCGGCATCAGCACTCATGGGCGGAATATTCCTCGTGTGGGCTGACATGCTCGTCCGTTTTCTGTCTTCTGTGCTGCCTTACGGTGAAATGCCCATAGGCGTCATCACCTCTTTCTTCGGCGCTCCTTTCTTCATATACCTTCTTCAAAAAAACAGGAAACCGGCAATATGACGGATTTCAAACTTGTTCAGGGGTCCCGAGCTTGCTCCTTGCGGTGACCACCTGCCCACGCTCATCTTCATATGTCTTCATCTATCTTCATCTGTCTTCATCTCAATACAAGCCATCCGATGTCAGGGTAAGGATAAATAAGCTCCGAATCTGCATCTACATTGTGCCAGGCATCAGGCCCGCGCTGATGCTGCGGATATTCGCGCAAAGAGGGGTGCGCAATGAACCGCATAAAAATTGTGTCTTTTGATGTGGATGGGACGCTGGTGTCGCCTGATTTCGTCAATGCTGTTTGGTTGGAGGGCATTCCTCATGAATACGCCTCTGAGAATGGCATTGATTTCAGACAGGCATACAGTATTGTCTGTGCCGCATACAACGAGATAGGTGAGAACCGCATAGAATGGTATGACCTGAGATACTGGCTGAGGAGGTTCAACCTCAAAATTACAATTGACGAGCTGTTCAACAGATACAGGCACAGAATAAGTATATATGAAGATGTTGAATATGTGCTCAATGCGCTTAAGGATGCCGGATATGATATGATAATAAGTTCAAATGCTGCAAGAGAGTTCATTTTTTTTCAGATAAAGCCTCTTCTCCATTATTTCTCACATGTGTTCTCCGCAACATCCGATTTCAAAGAGGTTAAAAAATCGCGTGAATTCTACATGAGAGTGTGCGTAATACTTGGTGTTCATCCCCGTGAGGTGGTTCATATCGGAGACCATCCTGTTTTTGACTACCAAAATCCAATAAAAGCGGGGATGAATGCGCTTTTGCTCAGGCGTCACGGCGCTGATGCTGATAATGATGTGGATCACATAGCAGATGCCAATGCCAACGGCGACTGTGTGAGGGGAGAGATAAAAAATTTGAATGAAGTTCTGAGGATACTGAATGTGCCATGAGCACCAGGATTATATTGATGCATTCACATATACATTCACATATACATATAAGAGTGCGTTGAGAAGTGTGTGAGGAAATGAGTGCGCATGAATTGACATGTATAAAGTGCGGAAAGCGCTATTCTGGGGATGACATTGTGTATATATGTGAGCGATGTGGCGGTCTTCTGGATGTGAAATACGACTATTCCGCGGTGAACACGGATTCAATTGAGAGAGTTTTGAGGGAGGAAAGTGCTCATCATTCAGGTGTCTGGAAGTTCAGTGAACTGCTTCCTTTCGGCGCTGGAGTTCGGGTTGTAAGTGTGGGTGAGGGAAACACCCCTTTATATCACTGTGATCGTCTCGGCAGTCTGCTCGGAGTTCGTGAGTTGTATGTGAAGCATGAGGGGCTGAATCCCACAGGCTCTTTCAAGGACCGCGGCATGACTGTCGGCGTGACGAAAGCTGTTGAGCTCGGTGTGAGAGGAGTTGCATGCGCGTCAACGGGAAACACATCAGCATCGCTTTCTGTTTTCGCAGCTCGTGCATCGATTCCCTGCTATGTTTTGTTGCCGAAGGGAAAAGTGGCGCTGGGAAAGCTTGCACAGGCGATTATGCACGGTGCAATGGTGTTTTCCATCAGAGGAAACTTTGACGATGCTCTTTGTGTTGTCAGAGAGCTCTGCGAAAGGGCAAACATATATCTGCTCAACTCCGTGAATCCCTACAGATTGGAAGGTCAGAAAACAATCGCATTTGAGATAGCAGAACAGCTCACAAAAGGGAACATTGTGAAAAGCCATCACACTCCCCGAACCAATAAGCATGCCTGTGAGATAGAAATTCCGGACAGAGTTGTTGTTCCCGTTGGAAATGCGGGGAACATAAGCGCGATATATAAGGGTTTCTGGGAGCTGAAAAAGCTTGGATTCACAGAACACATACCCAGGATGACAGGAATTCAGGCAGAAGGCGCTTCTCCCATCGTTGATGCATTCAAAAAGGGAGAGGAGAACATAACGCCAGTTGAGCATCCTGAGACAATCGCAACGGCTATAAGAATCGGTAATCCCGTCAACGCGCAGAAGGCACTGCATGCGATAAGAGAATCGGGTGGCGTTGCAGAAACAGTGAGCGATGATGAGATCACAGACGCTCAGAAAGCACTCGCGGGACTTGAGGGAATAGGCGTTGAGCCGGCATCAGCATCATCAATCGCAGGCCTCCGCAGATTGATTGAGGATGGCGTCGTTGACAGTGACGAGAGAGTTGTCTGCATCGCAACCGGAAATCTCCTGAAAGACCCTGAGCATGTTGTGCGCATATGCAAAAAACCACTGGAAGTGGATGCGAGCGTTGACGCTCTGCTGCACATAATCAGACAGCAGACAGCACAGCTGAAACCGAACCTTTCATCATCTGTATAGCTGCATTGTGTAATTTCTTCTGGGGGAGCGACCCCTCTTTGCAGCCCATGCGTTCTCCGCCCACATCAGCAGTGCACGCAACACGCCGAACTTCTCCATCCTGCGCATTGAAAACAAAACACGCAGCTCCCTGTCGTAATATATCCTGCCGACTCTGTGCAGTTTCATCGCTATGCTGTAGTCATCGCCAGCCGGAACTTCAGGATATCCTCCAACCTCAAAGAATTTATCACGCCTGAACGCTGTATTGGCGCCGACAGTGGTGTAAATATGGATTTTATTGGCAGCATGCGATAAAATATTGAACATTTCAAGCATAATTCTGTATTTTAAATGACACTCTATAGGCTCTATTGGTCCGTATACAGCGACCACATCATCTCTGAAATCGTGAATTATGCGCTCAAGCCATTTTCTCGGAAGTATGATGTCCGCATCTGTTGTCGCGATTATATCAGATTCAGCTGCCATCACACCTTCGTTCCTCGCACCGCCTACGAATTTGCTGCGCTGCTTTATGATCTTATCGGCATATCTGGATGCGATCTCAACAGTTCTGTCATCGCTCCCTCCGTCAACCACGATTATCTCGTATGAGCTGCGTGGTAATGTCTGATTCATCAGACTGCCAAGACATCTGCCTATGAACAGCTCCTCATTATATGTTGGAATCACAACGGATATACTATACATCACTGATAGAGAGTGTCATGCATTTTTTTATTTATTGTCCCTTCGTTCAATTGTTATGTTTTTTTGTTTGGAGTATTATGAGCTTGTAGTATTATGAGCTTGTGGCGTGATGAGCTCGTTTGGAGTAGAGCTCGTTTGGAGCATAATGAGTTTGTTTGGAGTATGGATAATGAGCGCCTCAACGAGCAGGCGGTAATCAAGTTTAGCATTGATGCTGCAAATGAGCGGAGGAGAGTTTGCATGTAGAATGTTTTGTCAGTTGTGGCTGAAGTTCCAGAACACGAGCGCTTCAGAGATAATTGAACCGTGAAATAAAAACAATGAAATAAAAACAAGTAAAAAATGAAATAAACGATTTAATTAGCTGTTTTTTGATGTCGGTAAAAGTTCCACGCAGTCATGCCCGCACCGTTTTGCCCTTACGCATATATTTTGAATGCGGGAATCCATTTATGAATGATTCCATTCGCATCAACGAACTCTTCACATCTCACGATGCTACCATCCAAAGTCTCAAGCACTTCCTCGTGAAATATCTGTGGGTAAGAGCCTGTCTTTATCGTGAAATTGTATTCTTTTCCCGCTTCAAGCGTGAAAGTTCTGTTGAAGTGCAAAATATTCCATTCGCCACCGTAGCCATTCCAAGTTGCATGAGCGTCAACACCGTTCCCCCATATTCGCACATATTCGGCATGTCCTCCCGTTCCAGCGCAAGGATAAACAGAGATTTTGCTCGCTGTGATGTCATTCGCAGGGACGATTGTGCAGTTGTGCGTGCCGGAGATGGATGGATAGGGGTTGGGGCTCTGACCTGTGTCAAATGTGTAAGGCGGCGTGGGCGTTGGTGTCGGAGATGGTATCGGTGAAGGCGTTGGGGTGGGAGATGTTGGTGTTGGGGATGGCGTCGGAGTTGGTGTTGGGGATGGCGTCGGAGTTGGTGTTGGGGATGGAACTGCTGCTAAAATTTCAACTGTGATTGTGTCTGTGTTCTCATCTCTATCATCTGCTTCGAGCGTGTATGTGCCCGGGATTGCATCTGTTGTATCAATGGTCGCCTCAAATATCGCCTCATCCT
>JAOQIN010000070.1 GCA_026134085.1 Candidatus Methanoxibalbensis ujae | reverse complement strand
TGCCAATCAAAAAGCTTTCTCTCTTGTTCTTTACTTGTTTCATTTTCCGGAACACCTGTTCCATTTTCTGGAACGCCTGTTCCACCTCTCAGTTATATGCTGTTCCAGCGGAGGTCCGTATGGAGTGCTTTAACGCCGAGAGGGCGTAGCGCTCTTTAGGAGGTGAAAGCGAAAAAGATGAAAAAAATATTGGCGATCGGCGTCATAGCGATATTGATGTTAGGTGTTGGACTAGTTGCAGCTATAATCGGTAACAACGAGATAAATCCCTCTGTAATGACAAGTATTGAAGGTGGTATCTCAAGTGAAACGATTAAAATATCGGATGGGTTACCCAAACCAATAGAGAAGCCAGATGTACCACGGCAAGTAGAAGAGGAGATACTTAACAAAGCCCAAATCGACGGCTACTCAGCCAAGCTACTGTGGATCAATACAAGTGACGATGGGTATGATGCTCTTGTAAAATTGAGCAATGAAAACAATAAGGAGGACATAAAGTACGTGGAAGTATTTAGAGAAAACGGTGCTACTGATGTGAAGGAGATAGAACCAATGCTTGTAAACAAGAGCTCTTCAAATGAAATCTTAGTACAGAAGCTTAATACTGTGGGCGAAGAGAAGGACCAAAAAGCTATCTGTGCAGAAATATACAAAAGTAGAGAGAGTGAAGAATATCTGCTTAGACTAAGAACCCGTGATATCCACGTTACGGATGCATCACAGAGTATAGAAGGAAAAAACATATTTGGCATTACGTTGTGGAAGCTCACAGCCAGCGGTAGCTTTACTTACGAGTACGGTGTAGAAATGCTTAGTGTGGTAGATCACTCTTCAGAGTACCATAACAGTGCTTTAGGATGGCAGTGTGATTCATTCAGCAGTGAAGCAACAATACCTCACTCATGCTTAGGAAAGGTTGATGCTGATGCTGACTTCAGTGGTCCACTTGGGCAGTCGGTATCAGCATGGGCATGGGTTACAGTGAATTGCTATGGCGGCGTTGCAGGTAATGCCGGAACTACCTAACGAATGCAGGGTTATAACCACATAATATGAAAAAATTAAACAAATGGGGCGTTCTCTCGCCCCGATTTATTTTTTTTAATTTTCATACATTTTTGGGAACACCTGTTCCACTTACATTTATATACTTTCCACAGGAAATATGTATGCGCCGAGGGATCGCTTTATAAGGAAGAGAAGTAATAAAAAAGATGAAAAAGATATTGGCAATTGGAATAATAGCGCTACTGGTATGCAGTGTTGTATTAATTGTAGCAGCAAAAAAGCTTTCTACAGTGGCTTATGTCGAAAAGGCGAGAAGTTCAAGTGAACCTGTACTCGTTGTGGCAGAAAGTAGCAAAGGAATAACCAAGGATATCCCAGATTCTGAAGAAGAAAAAGAAGATGGGTATATTACGGAAGCAGTGAAAACACCGACAAAAGCCAAAGTTTATAAGGAATCAGATAAAGAATCTGCTGAACTCGTCGCAGTGCTTAACGTGACTTTTTATGTTACACACAGTGGAAGTTATACTATCGTCAGTGGTAGAACAGATTCTTATTCCCTTTCTGCAGGTGAAACTGCTTTGATCAGAGTACACTTCCCAATAGTATTTGAAGATATACTCCCAATGTAGTGTGGACAAATGAAGTCTATCCCTACGAGGCAAAGGCACACTATGCCATTGATAGAGGTTGGATAAGTACCAGTTCCTTTGACGCACGTATAACTGCTATTGATGATCTTTCAAACAATTACATCCAGTACATTGCAATCGGCCCTGCGTAGGAAAAGCAAATGAAAAAAGATGAAAAATAAACGGGTGAAAATAATAGAAGGAATTATCGTAAATAAAGTGATGCTTCTGGGAATATTAGCAGTAATAGGAATTGGTATGGTCGCAGTAGCTTATGCTACCGGCATTGCAGAACAATTGCCTATCAGTTTTCAGGCTAAGGTCGTTACCGCATTAGATGAGGGCAACAGAACCCTGAACTTGATTCGAGAAGGAGAAGTTCTGCAATCCTTTAAATTGCCTGAAGGAGCAACTGGAGTCAAATTTTCCCGCGGTGAAAAGAATAGGGGGATTTCGTTGAAGTATATAACAAAAGAACAACTAAACAATCAAAGTGAGCAGTACAAAAATAAAGAGAGTTTGATAAATAAGACATTCAGGATAGCTGAAACCAATCAAAGAGTTAAAGAGCTCGTTAATGGGAAGGAATATTCAACGTTAATGTGGAGGATATTTCAAGGAGAAGAAGGAGTCGTTGCTGAGGTCGTCGTCGCTGTAGAAAACAAAAAATATGAAGTGACAGTGGATGTTAACAACGAGAAAGTAGTCAATATTGAAGAGGCGAAAAAATTTAATAACCGCTTTTACATTATTAACGTTAGCTCTTGCCGCGGAGATGATGGAGATGGCACGAAAGAGAATGGATGTTCACGGTAAAACCGTATCAATATTCATGGCGGTGTTGTTCATAGCTTCCATATTCATAACAGGTATAAAACTCATCACTCCTACGCCCATCAACATTTTTGTAGAAGGAAGCGATGTAATTGTAAGTCAAATGCCGGGATTTTATACTCTCGCTGACATGGTCATCGTTACCGTTTCTGCTCTTCTGCTCGGAATCAGTGCTATATACCTCCTGTTTGTTGATGTCAAACCTGCTTTGGAGAAAAAATCAGAGCGTGTTTCCACTGTTGAAAAGGCTTCCGCTTCAAATTATGAAAGACAAATTCCAGATATAAGCCGGGATAAAATCGAAGAGATACTGGGAGTTTTGAAAGGAAACGAGCCTAAAATTATCAAAACCCTGTTAGATTTTGGTGAGATGAATCAAGCGGAGCTTGCCGCCAGAACAGGTATTCCGAGGTCCTCGCTCTCAAGAATTCTGGCAGATTTGGAAAGAAGAGGCTTGGTCATCAGATATGGTTTCGGAACAAGTAAGATGATAAAATTGGGTGAGAAGTTTGTAGTAAATCAACATTAAAGCTGTGGAATCATTGATTAAAATAAAAAAGGAAATAGCAGTAGGTATATTTTTGGTTTTAGTTTTAGCTATAGTTTTAGCTCTCGGCTTTGAGACAATTGATAGACCTTCAGTCATGTGTGTTCGGTTAAGCAATCTATATCCCCTTGACTCAGCCTTCTTTAATATTTGGATCACATCTCTGACCAAAATAAATACCGTATAATTTGGCAGCTAACGTTTTTTAACCTACGCATCAAGGTTATCTTTAAATATTGGTAATTAGTTACTAATAATAAGAGGTGGCAAAAGTGGCTTTGATTGTAAAAGAGATAAAAGGACACAAGTATATCTACGAGGTGAGTTGGGATCCCGAGAAGAAAAAGCAGATATGGAACTATGTTGGTAAAGAAAGAGATGCTAAAGGCGTTGATCCTGAAAAGCTAAAGGATGAAATTTACAAGGCAATAAAGAAGGATTATCGAATAAAAATTTCGAAGAAAGATCTAAAGCATCTGAGGAATGTGGTGGAGAAAGTAATAGATAAACACAAGGGACATTGGTAAAAGTTACCAATAGATATAAGATAATGGAATAGATGCATGAGAGGGGGCGTTTTTTAAAAATCTACCGTGTTTAGCTTTTTAAGGCAAATTTAAAAATTAGGTAGTGCATTCAGCAATCCTCCTTAACCGAACACCGATGGACCTTCAGTAAGTACAAATGCTGATGTCTATTCACCAAATGAAACAGAAGATGAAGAGGCAACTGATGAATGCAAATTGGTGCGTCAACCAGAGAATCAGCAGCTACATCGCAAGATGATTGATGGTTGGGAGATTATCGTAGCTCAAAGCCCCATGCCAGCGGATAAGGACAAGAGCCGGGAAATAGCCAATGATTACTTGCTAAACAGCCCTACCTTCAGGTTTGATGGCATAGAAGATAGCCTGAAGTTGGTGGTGACAAATACGCTCAAATGCCCCTGTTGCTGGGAATTCGTGTTTGAATTCCAGTGCAGGCATTCGGGATACGGCAACAGGACGGGTCAGATGCTGGCTCAGGTCATAACGCCCCACACTGCAAGAATCATCATCGAGCAAGGGAGAGTGACTTCCGCGGTGATGGACGAGAAGTGGGATATGCTGGAGCAGAAGATGATTGATTCTATTATCTCGGTGAATTCAACGGTATTTGAAGGAGAGAGAGGGATGAGCATATTTAACGATGGAAAAGTTATATGTTATAGTGACCATTATTATCCTGATTATAAAGAAATAGTAATCAAAGAAGGACACATCTCAAGAGAAGAAATTGACGCTCTTTTAGAACTTTTCTTAAATCTTAGCGAATATAGTGAATATACAGTAAATGCGAGTGAACAACTTATCAGGGACCATATGGACTGTATATTTGACCCCGTTGGCGGTGGTGCAAAAATTTCATGCACACCATTGAATAAAACGCTGAGATTGAGACTACGACCTCCTTCATTTCCAGAGCCAGAAACAGCCACAATAACGGCAAAAGAAATCATGGAAAGAATTGATAAGATATACAGAGAGGCAGAAGTTAGCGATAGGAAAAAAGAGACATAATAGGAAAAGAGGAAGCTGAAAAGGTCACAAAAATTGTTGAAAAGAGTGGAAGAGTTCGCTAAGATCCCGAAGAGAGCAAGACGGATGTGTTCATTGTTCCCTGAGGTTCTACCTATGGGTTAACTTGCGGAGTTACGGTTTCTCAATATTTCGCCAGCTCGCGCAGCAACTCAATATTCCCTTCCATCGACTCTTTCAGCAGTTTCTTCAACTTCTTATCCCTTGTATGTTTTATTTCGATTTTACCTTCTTTTTTATCCATTCTTTCACCTCTTTTAATCCTGATTCTCCTTTTGCTAGCTGCAACAGGAACTTAATTACTTCTTCTTTTTCTATTTTAAATATATATCCATTATCCCTTAATAATATATCCTCAAAGGCGATTCTCTTGTTTCCATCCACAAAAGGATGACCCTGAACGAAATCCCTTAAGATGAGGGATGCAACTTCAAATAGGTCTGTATCCTCTTCTTTTATTACTTCACCCTTCACCCGCTCAATCGTGAACCCAATCAAACCTTTATTCAAAATACCAAACGCACCTCCAGTATTTTCGATTATATCATCATGAATTTTTATCACATCCTCGACACCAAATGAGATTCTTATTGTCATTTTATGGCTTCTTCTTAAGCAATAGCCCCATTATAAATTTTTGTTTCTTCACAGGACTTTTACCTATTTTGCGTTGAAGCGCACATTTCTGCTTAAAGCTCAGCATAAGAGTTAGCATTTGCCAATCAAAAAGCTCTCCACGGTGTTCTGTAACTTGTTCCATTCCCTGGAACCCCTTATTCCATTTTCTGGAACGCCTGTTCCACCTCGCTGTTATATGCTGTTCCAGCGG
>JAOQIN010000007.1 GCA_026134085.1 Candidatus Methanoxibalbensis ujae | reverse complement strand
TCTCTAATCTCTTGAACAGTTTGAGAACAAACATCAAAAGTTTCTCTAATTTGTCTGTAAAGTTTTTTATGCAGAATATTTTTCAAATCCTTAGCAGTTATCTCTCCAGAGCAAAGTTTCTCTTAAGAATTTTCAATGTAAGAGTAGTAAAATCCTGCTATGCTTTGATATGTATTGAAGAAATTTCTCAAAGAAAGAAATTTATCCTTATTAATCTTATTGGAAACCTTCACCGTTATGCTTTTAGCAACCTCCATAATTATATTTTCGGAAAGAATATATTTATATACTTTTCCTCCCTCTCGGATGAGGTCTCCTTGAGGTGGTTAGATGAACTTGAAACAACGAGCAAGTATAAATTACCTGACCTCAGCAATAGGACCGAAAAATATTTTAGGTGGGGGATTCTACTCCGTCTCATGACGGAGGAGCTTGTGGAAGGTTTAAAGAAGCTGAAGCTGGGCGCGTTGTTGTATCTCGTTGCTATCGTTGTGCTTCTCGCTGGCATGGGGATTGTATTTGCTTCTCTAATGCTAATGCCTGGAGGTCAGACGATGCCGATGGATCCCGGAAGTATAGCGCTTATGATATCCTTTGTAGGCGCGATTTTGATTATTGTTGCAGTTATAATAGCTATAGTTATAACAGCTTATGTGATGTGGTTTATCGCCACTGGTCATCTCAAGAGGCATAACTCCGCACTTGGAATAGGGAGAACCGGCATGATATTTCAGATTGTGGCTGTTGTTCTCCTGATTATAGAAGAAATTATATCTGCAGCTCTTACCCAAAATCCAGCAGCGATCGTCGGTGCTGTTCTGGGGTTCTTTGATAGTATTAGCATCGCCTTCCTCCTGTATTTGGTTGGCGAAATACTGTTCGGAATAATGGTGATGAAGCTTGCTGAGGAGCCCAATGTGGAATCGGGATTCAAAGTGACAGGCATTTTATATATTGTTGCGATAGTTCTGACACTGATTCCATTTATCGGGGCGGTTGGCTGTATATTATCGCTTGTGTCTGTGATACTGATTTACATATTTGCTGGTAGAAGCCTGGAAACACTCACCGTCAGTTGAGAAGGGGCTGCGTGCATAAGGCGATTATGATATTCCATCACATATCCCGCAGATAGATAATGATGCATCAACGGAGTGTCAGCCATCGCCCGTTGAGGTCGCACTCTCCTCACCTGCGATAATCCTTTTGCGATAAGAGGACGATGTAAGCAATCTGTAAATTTGTTGAGGTGAACATGGAACATATGGCGTCTGCGGAGGAGGGAGGATACAGGTGGATAAAGCATGTCGTCTCAACGGAGAAAGCGGTGCTGATGATTGAGCAGGAGAACAAGTTGCAGTTCGTCGTGGATGTGCGTGCGACGAAAAGGGATATAAAGAATGAGATAGAGCGTATGTTCAACGCTGCTGTGAAGCGTGTGAACACTATGATCACGGCGAAAGGAGAGAAGAAAGCGATTGTGCAGTTTGAGGATGAGGGAAAGGCTAAAGAAATAGCGACCTCCTTAGGTATAATGTGAGCGCTGAGAATGGAGTGAGAGAATATGGGAAAGAGAATAATCGCACAGCGCAGAGGAAAGGGCACACCCACATACAGGTCACCGGCGCACAGGTTCAGAGCGAATCTCGAGCATGTCAGGCTTGCATCGGGGGAGACCATCTCGTGTGTGGTTGAGAAGATAGTGCATGATCCGTCGAGGAGTGCGCCTATCGCGCTCATACGCCGGAATGGCGGGAGGAAGTATGTGATAATTCCCGAGGGAATTTCGGAGGGTGATGAGATATGCTACGGTGCATCCGCTGAACTGAAAGTGGGGAACACGCTGCCTCTTCGTTATATTCCGGAGGGAACACCTGTGTGCAATGTTGAGCTGAGACCGGGAGATGGTGGGAAGGTTGCAAGGGCTGGCGGAGACCATGCCACGGTTCTCGCACATGAGGGGGACATGACGCTTCTCTCATTCCCGAGTGGAAAGGAGAGGTGGGTATCATCAGACTGCCTCGCGACGATAGGCGTCGTGGCTGGTGGCGGAAGACAGGACAAGCCGCTTGTGAAGGCTGGCAAGAGATATCACAGGATGAGGGCGAGAGCGGCAAAATATCCGAGGGTGCGTGGTGTGGCGATGAACCCCGTTGATCATCCGTTTGGTGGTGGCTCGCATCAGCATGTGGGCAGACCAAAAACCATCAGCAGAGGAGCGCCTCCTGGCAGAAAGGTGGGAAGCATCGCAGCGAGTAAGACGGGCAGAAGGAAGAGGAAATGAGCGTTGAATGGGTTGAATGAGTTGAATGAGCTGAATGAGCTGAATGAGAGGGAGAGGATGGGTTATGGCCAAGAAAAAAAAGAAGGCGACTCTCAAAAAGGAAGTTGAATTCTGCTATCGTGGTTACACGCTTGCGAAGTTGAAGAAGATGAAGCTTGAGGAGATCGCTGAGTTATTGCCTGCGAGGCAGAGGCGGAAGTTGAAGCGCGGGCTGAGAGAGGAGGAGGAGAAGCTTCTTGAGAAGCTCAGGAGGAGGGATGAGGTGAGAACTCATCTCAGGGACATGATCGTGCTGCCGAGCATGGTGGGCAAGAAAATAGGTATTCACAACGGAAAGACATATGAATATGTGGAGATAAAGCCGGAGATGATGGGACATTATCTCGGAGAGTTTGCACTCACGAGGAAGAGGGTTGTTCACGGTGCTGCTGGCGTCGGCGCTACAAGAGCATCAAAATATGTGCCGCTCAAGTGAGCACTTGCTCCTTGAAGCGCTTAGATGCATCGTAGTGGGTTCCGTGTTCGTGAGAGCCGTGCTCGTGAGTGATGGGATGTGCATGAGGGATAAGTGTGCATGAGGGATAAGTCAGAAAAAAGAGTCAGAAAATGAGCGTGTGAAAGATGGGGAGAATAGCGTTCAGTGTGGAAGTGGATGAGGATGAACATGAGAGGACAGCAAGGGCTATGGCATACGAGCTCCACATATCCCCGAAGCATGCGTATGAGATATGCAGAGCGATAAAGGGCATGCGTGTTGAAGATGCTGAGCGATATCTGGAGGCAGTTATTGCGAAGGAGGTTCCTTTGCCCTTCAAAAAACATAAGAAGAAGGTGCCCCATCGCAGGAATCTTGAGAAATGGTATGCTGGGCGTTATCCTGTAAAAGCGGCATCAGCAATCCTGAGGCTTCTGCGTGATGCGAAGGCAAACGCCTCTTACAAAGGTCTGGACGCAGATGAGATGAGAATATGGCACATCGCCACAAAGAAGGGAAGAACCATACGCGGATTCATACCGAGAGCATTCGGCAGGGCCACTCCGTTTGACACACAGACAGTCACTGTTGAAGTCATTTTGAAAGCTGAGGAGGAGAAAGAAGTGCGGGAAAGCGGAGGTTGAAAAAGCGGCGTTCACTCACCGCTCCTATGGACTTCTGAGCTGCCGCACATCATCTGCAGAAGCGAGGCAGTTGAGGATTTAAATAACCTCAGCCAATTCATCCTCCATGTATGAGCTGTATGAGCCTGCACGAAGGAGGGACATTGAGAAGTGATAGAGCGCGTCTTTGTGAATGAAGGCATAAGGAAGGTGCGGCTTGAGGAATATTTTAAAAAAGTCATGGACAGAGCGGGCTATGGAGGCATGGATGTGAGGAGGACGCCCATGGGAACACAGATAACGGTCTATGTGGAGCGGCCGGGGCTCATCATAGGCAGAGATGGCAAGCGAATACGCCAGATAACGGATGAGCTGAGCAGCCTGAAGGATCTTGATAATCCGCAGATAGATGTGCAGCCTGTCGAGGTGCCGGCGTTGAACGCTCAGCTTATGGCTTCTCAGCTGGCAAAGCTTATAGAGCGAGGATGGCATTTCAGAAGGGTCGGACGACTGATGCTCCGCAGAATAATGGATGCTGGCGCACTCGGCTGCGAGATAACGATATCCGGAAAACTCACAGGACCGAGAGCGAGAGTTGAAAAGATTGTTGAGGGCTACATAAAACACTGCGGCGGGTATGTTGATGAGATCGTTGATGAGGGCTTTGCAATCGCACTGAGGAAAGCCGGAGTCATAGGTGTCAAAGTCCGCATCGTGCGACCTGATGTAAGTGTTCCCGATATTTCAGTGCTTATGAAAATGCTGAAAGAGGAGAAAGGCGTGGAAGAGGGGGAAGAGGGAGAGGAGGCCGGCGAAACTGAAGAGACAGCAGAGGCTGGCGAAACTGAAGAAAGAGCGGAAGAAATGGCTTCTGATGAGGAAGCCAAAAAAGAGGAACAGGCTGGATGATCGGATGACTGGCGACGGGAGCGATCGCAGCGATCATGTTGGGTTATGAAAAAAAGTGAAAAACAGGAGACAGAAATAAAAATAAAAATAAAAAATGAAAAGGTGAATGTGAGGGATGGGCATACTTAAATCAGATGAGATAAGAAAGATGAGTGATGTGGAGCTGTTGGAGGAGCTTGAGAAGCTGCAGATGGATCTGATAAGGGAGCGTGGCATCATTGCAACAGGTGGTGCGCCTGAGAACCCGGGAAGAATTCGTGAGATAAGAAGGACGATAGCACGCATAAAGACGATTATGCATGAGAGGCGTGAGAGGGAAGGAACATAAGAGGGAAGGGAGGTATGGATATCTGCGATAAGTGTGGTCTTCCGAAAGATCTCTGTATTTGCAAGGAGATTGCGAAGGAGCAGCAAATTGTGCGGATCTCAACAGTTAAAAGGAGATTTGGTAAGATAACAACGATAATTGAGGGTCTTGACGGCACCAGCACAAACTTGAAAGAGCTTGCAAAGGAGCTTAAGGCCAAGTGCGCATGCGGCGGCACTGTGAAAGAAGGTCGCATTGAGCTGCAGGGCAATCAGAAGAACATTGTGCGGAAGGTGCTCAGAGAAATGGGATATACTGTGGAAGGAGAAGATTGATGAATCAGAATTGATGAAAATTGATGAAAATTGATCTGATCCACGATCCACGACACACAACGCATCAGCAGCTCAGAGGGGATGATGGTGGAGATCTCACCTTCCAACTTCGTGCAGCATGAGATAATAGGCCTGGATGTCCTTGTTGAGAGAAGCACAAACAGAAGTATGGAAGGATTGCGGGGAAGGGTCGTTGATGAGAGCATGAAAATGATATTCATTGAAGACAGCAAAGGCAGAACGAAAAAAATTCCTAAAGCGGGTAATGTGTTCGTTTTCTGCTTTGAAAGCAGTGGAAAGCGCATAAGGCTGCGGGTGAGGGGAGACATCCTCGTAGCAAGACCTGAAGATCGCACGAAAAAACTTATGAACATCGCCAGAAAGATGACAGTGCGGAGATGACGGAGATGATAGGATGGAGAGGTTATAGAATAATGAAAAGAGGATTGAGAGATGATGTATGAATGAGAGTGAGCGTGAGAGGAGTGAGATAATTAAGAAAGAGGGCGATAGTATGAGAGGAGCAAGGGATATAGGAATAGAAGTCAATCCGCCGAAAGAGGTATGTGATGATAAAAACTGTCCATTTCACGGAGAATTACCTGTGAGGGGGCAGATACTTGAGGGTGTTGTTGTGAGTGATAAGATGCAGAAGACGGTCGTCGTTGAGCATTACTACCTGAAGAAAATACGCAAATACATGAGATATGAGAAGCGGAAGTCCAAGATACATGCGCACAATCCGCCGTGTATCGCAGCAAAGAAAGGGGATGTCGTCAAGATAGCCGAGTGCAGACCTCTCAGCAAGACAAAGAGCTTTGTTGTTGTTGAAGTGCTGAGGAGAGCATCATGATATCACCGCTTCTTATTGCGATCTCTGAACTTACTGCGATCTCTGAACAGTGACGGAAGGTGAATCGCATATGTGCTTCTCAGCTTCAGTATGATCTCCTTCCGCTGCAGCAAAGATGGCAAATTCAGCTCATATACGCCCGGGCTCAAAATACGCAGCCCCTCTATCCTCTCCTCATCTGCTTCCTCCAGTTCTTCATCTTCAGCCACCTCCGCACCACTGAGCACGGCTGATTCCATGTCTCGCACATATAAGAAAAGCTTGCCACCACATTCTGGACATCCACTCAGCAAATCCTCAGTAAGATTTTCAAACTCCTTTCCACACCTCACACACCTGTGCATCTCGCCTTCTCTACTTTCTTCTTTGTTTTATTATATAAGTGTAATTATAATTTATTTTTCACTTTTCATTCATTAATTTTTCATTTTTCATTTTTGATCTTTCAACGCATAATCCATTCAACGCATAATTCAACGCACAACACTTCGCCATCATCAGGAAATTCAACTATCCAAATATCAATTAATCCTGTGCATTTTTCATTCTCATTTTGTATTTCTCATCCAGATATTCAAACCGCTCTTCTTTCATGAATCTCGCAAATTCTTCAACTTGCTTCGTGAACTTATTGCTCTCCGTGTAATCCTTAAGCAAGGAGAGTTTTTCCAGAAATTCTCCCGTCTTTGCCGCTCTCCTTTCGCACATCCTGTCCATTTCTTGAATTATTTTGAATGCAAGGGCGAGCCTCATCTCTCTTTGTATATGTCTTCTCCAATCCTCAACGCTTCCGCATCCGTCCTCGCATCGCACAAATACTTGAACCTCTCCGGGCGAACAGGCACTTTTAAATTATCGCTGCCGATTCATTTTCAAATGTAGAGCGGGGGATGGGGGTGTGTTTGCTCGCTCTGCCCGGGGCAGACCCGAAGCTCTGCCCGGGGCAGACCCGAAGCCCTCGACATCTTAGCCTATGCCCGGAAGATGCCCGGAAGGCTTAGGGTAAGCTCTGTGGAACTGGGAATCCGTGAGCCTCACTGTATGCTCATTCGGTGAATGAGTTTGCAACAGTCACCGATTCACCGATAATTTTATATAATTATCTCACCTTTAGCATGAGCATCCTCTCTGTCGTCCCCTCATATGAGGACGATGGAAGCCTGAGGGGAAGGCTAAGAAGAGGAAGCTTACAGAGACAGCTCAGCACGACGAAATGCTGGGCTGTGATGATGTCCTTCTCTTCTGAAGAGAGAGGGAGGGGGATGGAGGCTACCAGGAGATGCCTGGTATCCGGGGGCTGTCCTTCCTGGGCAGCTTGAAAGCCGCCTTGGCATACCAATGGTATGTTAGGGTGTTAAGGTGAGGTGACCAGGTCACATAAGAGCGGGGACAGAGAGGAGAGTGGCAGGGGGAACTGAAATGAAGGGAAAAAGGAATCTCAGGTGGCTCGGCTACCTTGGCTCAGAGATGGGCAGAAAATTTTCGTGCTTGCTGCTGATGATAATTCTTGGCGTTGCTCTCTGTGGGAGCGTTGTAGGCGTCGCATCCGCAGCAGCGGAGGAAGAGAAGAAAGAGATTCAAATAGGAGTTCTTGTTGACCTTTCAGGATCGCTTTCAACTTATGGTAAGAACATTCGTGGATGCTGTGAGATTGCAAAGGACGATATAAACGAGTATTTTGAGCGGAGAGGGATGAATTACAGTGTGAAATTGTTTGTGGAGGACACGAGAGCGGACCCTAAGAGCGCACTTGATAAGGTGATGGCTCTACACGGCAGAGGAGTTCGCTTGATTGTCGGCCCTATGGGAAGCGAAGAAGTTGAGCATGTGCTGAATTATGTGACATCAAACAAAATAATAATCATATCGCCTTCTTCGACTGCGGTGCCTGAAATGCTCGGCGTTACGAAGCCTGAAGAGAAGAAATATGTGTTCAGGTTCGTCGCTCTTGACACATTTCAGACGAAAGCAATCGCAAAAGAGCTTTCAGATCTCGGAATAAAAGCGGTGAGCATCGCATATTTGGGAAATGCGTGGGGAAAAGGACTGCGAGACAGCATCATCCCGGAGCTTGAGAAATATGGTATTGAAGTTGGGGAGCCTATTGAGTATCCTTACCCGCCACCTGCGGACTTTTCGCCATACATCGCAACTTTGGAGGGTGAACTGAGCGAACTTTTCAGGAGATACAGTCCGGAGGAGGTCGCTGTCGTGACATTCAGCTACGAAGAAGCGTTCACGATGCTCTCGCAGGTGAGCGAGGGTTCGCCGATGTTGAGCGTTGTATGGGTCGGTTGCGACGGGACTGCTCGTAGCGAGAAGATCTCAGAGATGTGTGAGAAGGCGAACACTGTGCGGATATACAGCACGACATTTGAGTCAAAGGGTGCTGGATATGATGCATTAAGCAAAACATTCAACGAGCGATATGGAGGGGCTCCTCACCAGTATGGAATGAACGCCTATGATGCTGTGTGGGTTCTCGCCCTTTCATATGCGGAAGTATGCGATAAATTGAGCAAATATGATGCGGATGAGATGGCGGAGACAATCCCCATGGTGACAAAGAATTACAGTGAAGGCGAATATGGCGTTGAAACGGTGAGCGGATACATAGAACTTGACGATTTCAACGACAGGGCGTCAGGCGACTACGCTGTTTACTATGTGGAAAACTGCTCATGGAAAACAGCAGGCATATGGAGATACGAAACAGGCGAAATTGAGTGGTTGGTAACGCCGAAAAAGCCGAAGGCAGCACCACCTACACCGACACCGCCGGGCTTTGAAGCTCTGTTTGCGCTCATTTCAGTTGCGGTTGTCGTGATTGTGTTGCGGTTGTCGTGATTGTGTTGCGATTGTCGTGATTGTGTTAAGGAAATGCTCGTGACGGAGAATCTCACAAAGCTTTTTGATGGCTTCAAGGCGCTTGACGGCGTGAGCATGAAAGTGGATGCGAACAGTCTCACTCTGATTGCCGGACCGAACGGCAGCGGTAAGACAACGCTGATCAACACAATCTGCGGTTTCTACAAGGCAGACGGCGGACATGTCTTCCTGAACGGCGAAGAGATCACAAACATGAAGCCACACGAGATTCGCAAGCGGGGAATTGCCCGCACATTTCAAATACCTCATCCTTTGAAGAAGCTCACTGTGCTTGAGAACCTGCTTGTTGCGGTTGCTGAGCATCCCGGCGAAAAATTGCTGCGATGCATGCGTTGCAGTTCCTGGGAGCGGGCGGAGGCGGATGCGGTGGAGAAAGCATTTGAGCTGCTTGAGTTTCTTGAGTTAGATGCCCTTTGGGACACTGAAGCGTATAAGCTGAGCGGGGGTCAGCTGAAACTGCTTGAGGTCGGTAGGGCGCTGATGAGCGATGCAAAACTGATAATAATGGATGAGCCTCTCACGGGTGTGAACCCAAAACTCGCTCATTGCATACTTGAGAAGCTCGTTGAACTGAAGAAGCGCACAACTTTTTTAATCGTGGAGCATAGATTTGAAATTGTCGCTGCGTATGTTGACAGGGTGTTCGTAATGGTCAACGGCAGGCTCGCAGACGAGAAAAGCGAAGCATTCAGGGAGGTCATCCGCCTGCTATGCTTCAAATAAAGGGTCTAAATGCGGGATACAGGGAATTGCACATCCTTTTTGATGTGAATGCGACCATAGATAGAGGAATAACTGCTTTTTTGGGACCGAATGGAAGCGGAAAAAGCACATTACTTAAGTCAATCTTCGGTCTCACAACAATCTACTCCGGAAAAATAACATATAACGGTAAAGACATTACGGGCATTCCTCCGCACAAAAAGACAAGAATGGGCATTTCCTACCTGCCACAGGTGGACAATGTGTTTCCGAATCTGAGTGTGCGTGAGAATCTCATTATTGCGGGATACACGCTTGAGAAGAGTGAATTGAAGGAGCGAATTGACGCAGTTTTAACAATTTTCCCGGAACTTGAGAGATTGATGAGCAGGAAAGCGGGTGTATTGAGCGGAGGAGAGAGGCAATTCCTCGCAATAGCTTCATCATTAATAAGGAATGCGGATGTTTTGATGCTTGATGAGCCTACTGCACATCTCTCAGCCGAAGTTTCATCGCAAGTGTTCTCAAAGATTGCGGATTTGCGAGACAAATTGAATTTGAAGATTGCGATTGTTGAGCAGAACATTCACGGCGTCCTCGAAATAAGCGACAGAGCAAATTTCATGGTTGGCGGCAGAATCGTGTTCAGCGGAAAACCTCAAGAACTCCTTGAACGGCTCGCCCCTGCCAATGAGTGAATAATCAGAGCTTTATTAATAAACTACCTCTCTCTATTTATCGCATACCATATATTTTTGCCCTTCTTCACGAAAAGCTTATCATTTCATGTGAAGGTATGGAGGGTTGACCAGATCACTATTGTGCATCCTCCTCTATCGTGCATCCTCTTCTTTCTTCTCTGCCTTATGCCTGCTTTCTAGCTCCTTTTCCTGTTCTCTTCACCATTTCTCTTATCGGTTTGGTCATCGTCGGCTTCTCCTTCAAAAGCCCCTCAGGCTTGAAAAGCAGGACGAGAAGCATCAGCACACCGAAAATTATGTATTCAAGCCAGACAGCCTCAAACGGCAGATGCAGAGCAGATTTCAGCTCCCACTTGTAAGTGGAGAGCAGAACTCTCGCAACAACAAACAAAAGGCTCGCAGCGATGACACCATTTGTGCTTCCGAGACCGCCGAGAATGATGATTAAGAAGGGATAGAATGTCCATTCCGCCCTGTTAAAGCTGCTCGCTATCACATTTGTCGTGTAGAAAACATATAAAGCGCCTGAAATCGCTGCGATTGAAGAGCCAACAGCACAAGCCTTCACCCTTAAAAGCATCACATCTTTGCCGCATGCTTCAACAACGGCATCATTCTCTCGCATCGCCTTCAGAAGCCTACCGAATGGTGAGTTCAGCATCTTACTCACGATGCCGTAGAGAAGCATGGCGATAGAAATCGTGAGAACGGAGAAAGCGAGCAGTCGTTGCTCACCTTGAAAAAACAGGAGAGGGTCCGGTGTTGAAACGCCGTAGTATCCACCCATTATGTCTGGATTGTAGTAGCAAACCATGTAAGAGACCTCGCTGATTGCGAGCAGAGCGATTGCCAGATAGTGCTCTGAAAGCCTTGCACTCGGAAGAATGAAAATAGCGCCGAGAACCGCACCGAGAATCGCAGCAATGCAAAGCGTTCCCAAAAGAAAAAGTATCGCAACAGCAGGATCCCTCGCCATAATCTCATTCATCGCACTCTTAACAGATGCACTGCCCTCAATAATCCCGTTGCTGATGCCGAAAATGAACATAAGAACCCTATTTGCTACGCCTCCTACGGCGAATGCTCCCACGAGAACGGCGAAAGCCCTGCCAAAGTTCGGAATTCCAGCATAACCATACTCAATGTTCAGGCTCAAGCACACGATCATATAGAGACCGAACCAAATCAGAATTGTCAGGAGTATATGCTCCATTTCTTCTTCACCACTCCCGCAAGCCCTTTAGGCGCAAGAACGAGTGCAATGAGCATCATTATGAGCGAAATCACCCTGCTATACACCAAAATCTGCCCGAAAGCGAGTGAGATGATGAAAGTCAGGAGTGATTCGGAGAATCCCACGATATAACTGCCGAGAACGGAGCCGTAAATGCTTGTGATTCCGCCGACGATGCTCGCAGCGAATATGGAAACAATAATTAAAGAGCCTGTGAGCGGGACAATTTCCTGCCTGAACGGTAGGAAGCAACCTGCGGTTGAAGCGAGTGCGCCTGAAAGAAACCAAGAGAATGTGCGTGTGCGAGCGACATTCACGCCCATTACCTCAGCAAGTTCGGGATTCTCCATGGATGCTCGCAGCGCAATACCGAATTTTGTCCTGTAAAATAGTGCGGAAAGACTCGCAAGCAGGAGCAAAATTGCGAATGTTGAGAATAAAAGGATTGTTTTGAAACCGAAAATGCTGAAATCGTATGACGTAAATATGAATTTCTTTGCGGATTTTCCCGTTAATCCCTCAAGGAAGTCCGAATAAGCGCCGAAAATTCCCAATAAAATCAAATCTACGGCGAGAGTTGCGATCATTAGTGTGACGATGCTTGCCTCTCGCTTCACAAGAGGCTTCAACGCAAGGGCGTAAACGGCGACGCCTGCGAGACCTCCGACTGCAAATGCGAGCGGAACTGATGCGTATGGGTGTATTTTGAGCGTGTGGAGTAGCGTGAGTGCTGTGTATGAGCCGAAGAGTGCGAAACTGCCCTGTGCGAAGTTCGGCACGCCTGTCGTGATGTATGTGATTGTCAGTCCGATGCTCAGCAGAGCGAGCAGATTTGAATACACGAGTGCGCCCTCCACAACGAACATGGCGGAGACACTTATTTACTTCGCCCAAATAAAATTTACACTTCGCTCTTCTTCGCCTCGCACATCGGAGGATATCGCCATCAATTTTAACCGTTCTGGTTCTCCGCTACTTTCGTAACTTTCGAAACAATCGTGGCGGAGAACCTTCCAGCCTCCGCTCATCGGCATCGGGGGGAACGGAACTCCCACATCTATCTTTAAACCCCTCAACATAATATTCCAGCTGCCGACCACATCTCTATCCGCAATCAAGCCGCATTCACATTTTAACAGCCTGTGTCCATTCGGGCTTAATTTTCTCCCACATATCGGACAGAGTCTTGAGGTTTTGTGAGGATTAACATAAACAACTTCAATACCATTAATCCCAGCTTTATACTCTGATTTATCTTCTTTCTCTTTGAGGCTAAGGCTATTGCTGAATTCGTAATGCAACCTTAACAATTTTGTTAGCAACCTTACGGTAGATGTCCAGAACTCTGTCTCTTTTATCACGGTATTTCGCTAAAACCTCGGCTTTAACTCTTCTACACATAATCTTACGCTGAATTTTTCTTCTCTTTAAGAAGTAAGCCGTTTTAATCACTCTTTCCCTCGTCAGAAATGTTATGAAGTTCTGATTTATCGCAATAGTGATGTTATTTTCGTTTAAATCAACTCCTACAGCATCCTTATAATCTCCTATCTCAATTTGAGAATACTACGTTCAAGTACATCAACTCTTTTTGATGAACCAAGCGCTGGTTCGCGGGGTTCACAGCTCCGCTAGTTTCTTTCTTGGACAGATACATCACATCAATCCCCTCTAATAGTGCTTTATATTCAATGAGTGTCTGGAGTTTTCTGAACGGAAGACTGTGAAAACGCCTGTTTAGCTTCTTAGATTTCTTGAAGTTTCTTCGTATTCCATTCAGGTTCTCCATGACTATCACAGGTTTCGAAAACTTTTCGGCATACTTGATTATCTGATTCGCTATTGTGTGGAGCTGTTGATTGACCAAGCGTCTCTCTTTTCCTCCAAGCTCTTTGATCTTCTTGAGTAACTTCTTTTCTCCGAGCCTTCTTCTGATGTGTGCATACAATCCTCTTATCCTTTTGATTTCCGAGCCTCTCCAGAAGCGACCTTTCATTGGCCTGGGGTTGTTCTTTGAGATAGCGACTGCAACAGCAAGATTATGCTCGCCTCTATCTATCGCCACCACAGTTTCAGGCTCATCATGAAGTTCAACTGTCTTCTTAAGCACAAAATACCATTCTCCATCACGCTTGACCATTTCAACGGTTGTGAGCTCCCATTCACCTCTGAGCGCTTCTTCAATCCTCTGCTTCTGTCTTTCTCCGAAGACTATGGCAAACTAACTCTTCCTCTTCTGCTCAAGCCTAGCGTCAGCCAGTATGGTGTCAGAACATTTGTCGTCTTTGAGAATCGGTAGCATCTCCTGTCAAAGCGCATGGATATTCTCTCGGGATTCAAAACGCTGTCTTCCTTCTTATTCTTCTCAAAGCTCTTCAGCATCTCAATCGCTTTGTCTCTCGCTGTCTGGATTAAAGCAGTGTTAAGGTTAAAGCACTCTTTGGCTTTCTCATAGCTGTTTTTGTGCAGTGAGCTCTTAGATTTAGAGTTGAAGCGCAGATACCACTTCAAAAGCCTGAAATACACTTCAAGAGCTCTGTTTAGGGCCGAGACTTTTCCTCTGTTCGACTTGAAGACCTTTCCTACGACCGTCACATGAACATCCCTCACGGGAACATCCCTCAATAACCAAGAGGAGAGAGTATTTAAATATTCTCCCACACACCGACCCTAATTCATCCTCTCACTAAAGTGAGGTGTTTTCTTAGCGACGTTCTATCACAGCCGAACCTTTCCTTCAGCTCTCTTGAAAACCTCTCTATTTCTTTGAAAATTTCTTCACGCTTTCCAATATCAATTCTGCACAGTTTATGCATTTTTCCGCATCCTCCCTTTCGTAGAACTCGGCAGGTGCCAAATCACCAGCCAGGCTGTTCGGATACTGTGTCGGAATATAAAACATATCTAAGTGACGAGCATAAGATTCTATTTCAGAAAAACCTTTTTCGAGCTTTTTACATTCTCTTACCAGTTCTTTAAGTGAATGCGTTATAAGGTGTATCCACGAGAATAAAGGAAGAATTTCAGCGCTTTCTCTGCTGATTGCTGAGCTTGAAAGCAAGCTCAATCATAATGTTCATCTTTCAGGCTATCTCTTGCCGCTTTTAAATCTTCCTCTGCTTGTCTAAGCCACTTTCGTATCTCTCTCATTCCCATCACCTCAAAAACCTCTCAATCCTCTCCCTCTTTCCACATCTACATAGTATTCCCGCTCTAAGGTTCATTTATCGGTGTCCCTAAATTTTACAACTTCCACATCCAGGTGTTCAAAATGCTCATCATCCCTGACTTCCTCCAACCCCTAAAGGAGTTGGTTTCCTGCTCTTATGGAGAAAGGAGCAGCGGGTGCGCCACCACCCGGTTATTGGCTCCTCCACGCTCGTGGACGAGCCTTATATTTTGTGCGCCTATTGCGTCCCTATGCGCTTCTAACCCGCAGGTCTGGCACTTGAACAGCCGACCCCTCCTTGTTACTACTGAGGAAAAGCACCTCGGACATATTGATGATGTCCCTCTTTCATCTATTGTTTTCACCTTCATCCCGTGCTCCTCCGCTTTCTCTCTTATCCTCCGCAGGATGTATCCATGAGACCAGTAGTTGTGGATCATTGCATTGCTCTTCCTGCCGAAGTTTGCATTCTCTCTTATTCCTTTTAGGTCTCCACATATTATCTCTGAAACTCCTTTCCTCCAGCACCTCTCCACTAAATCCCTCACTATCTTGTTTATCGCATCTCTGAATCTGCGCTGCCTCTTCCTATATAGCTTTCTTAACCTCTTCGATGTTTTCTTACCGTTTTTGTCCAATACTTCTTGATACTTCGCTATTTCATGTGTCCAATACCACCAATCCGCAAGCAGTGAATTCCCCCTGTATCCAAATACCTCCCCATTCACGTATGCCACTATTGGACATTTCACACCCAGGTCGAGGTATGCCCTCTTTTGTCCTATTGGCTGATGTGGAGGCTTAACCTCCACCGGCATGCGAGCATACCACCGACCTGAGAGGTCATCATAAAATATCTCCAAACGACCTTGCTTCCCTTTCCATTTGTTTCTGCCTTTCCACATTATACTCAACCCGAAAGGAAGTTTCAACTTCCTCTTCTCAAGCCTATAAGAATCAGACCTCACAAGGTATTTCAATATCCTGAGACCTAAACTTCTGTCTTTCCAATACCCAGGAGGTTTAGGTATTTCTTCCAGCTTGCCCGTCTTCCACTTCCTTAAGAGAGAGAAATAAGACTTCCATACCTCGTTGTTCTTGTTTATGACCTGCTGAGCAGCAGCAGAACCTATAACCTTCTTGTATTTGTGATATTCTTCATCAGTGTTCCAGTCAATCTTTCCAGCGAAATAGCTCTGCCTCCTCTTGTAGTTTATTTCATTATACATCTTTGTGCATTTGTCAGCCAACTCAAACAATTTCTTCTCTTGACTCCTCGTCGGGCATAGAAGGAATGTATTTGTCCTTTTCATTTCCCCGCTTCTCTCTATTATATCATAAATAAATATACCGCATTCATCTAACCCCTGAAGGGTTTGGTTTTCTGCGGAGGTTTTGTAACCACCTTTGCACCAACGGAATAAGCGCTTGCCGCTATCAAAGCATCAGCAATCGGAACCGCCTTAATTTTATATTCCCCCGCTTTTATCGCTATCTCAGCATCTATTACAACTATCTTCAGATTGGAGAACTCTATTTGCTCTATTCTCTTCTTTGCAATGCGCTCTCCGCTCCTCCTCAAATAAGTAAACCTCGGTCAGCGTAATAGCACTTACGAACCCCTCTGCTTTGTTTTTGTCTATATCATTCAAAATTTTCTCCACATTTTCCGCACCGTCCTCATCGTTGAAGAATGCAATCAGTGCCTTCGTATCCAGAAGGTATTTCATGTTCATACTTCTGTTCTCTCCTCAAATTCTTCATCCCACTTTCTTCTCATCTTCTCAATCTCTTTGGATGCTCCTTCTAATTTGTCTATCCCTCTTAACTTCGACAGTTTCACCACAGGTTTTAATATCACTTCCCCTTGCCTCCTCTCTATAAATAATCTATCGCCCTCGGATAGCCCCAGCTCCTTCCTTATCCTTGCTGGGATGACAATTTGCCCTTTCGCCGATAGTTTTACTTTTTCCATTTTTACCACATTTCCATATATGGAAGGATGCTACTTAAAGTTCTACACTATCTCAAAACCTTGCAATCCGCATCCGGTTAACTTTCTCCCTCTCTCTGACATCAACAGGCTCAATTTCCTTCTCAAAAGTCCTGAAAATCTCCCTTACCTCTTCTGCACTGAGTTTTTCATATATCATCTTCCCAGCCACTCTTTTTAATCTCACAACAAATTTCTCCTCATAATCCACTCAGGGACTTCCAGCTTTACACTGATGACTTAATTTTTTTTCACCTCTTACTTTACGGGTATTATACCCGCAACACCATCAAATCCCCTATCAAAAGTGTAAATCTCATTTATATTCTCACGGCGCATTGCACCCACCGCCAGACAAGGGTCCATCTTCAACTCGCTCATCAATTCTACTGCGTCCAAGTAATGCTATGTTGTGACATCAACAATCTTTACATTGTCCATTGAGAGGAGCCCGATCAACAGAGAATACAAATCTTCCATTGATAACGCCCTCTTCAGAATATTTGCAACTTCTGAAAGATGGACAACGGTTGTTATTACTTCTTCTCCCTCATTTATTCTTCTTATTATCTCCTTTGCATGCTCCTTCATCTGCTTCTCCTTCTCGGTCAATTCACGCTTCGGCTTGTAATATGCGTAAATGAACACATTCGCATCAAGAAATCTCATTGCTCATAAAATCTCCTCTCGAACTCATCCCAATCTTCTATGTTCATCCCAGGGTCAGCACTGTCAAAGAATCTGGTTAGATCCACCTTCTTCCTCGGCACGATCTTCAGATACCCCTTCCCTTTTATCACAAATACTTCTCTGCTCTCTTTTAGTTCTTCCGCTCTCCAATCCGATGGTAGAACGAATCTTCCCTGTTCATCCACTTTCTTCTTTTCTATTCCATATATCATTTTTATCTCATTTTTATCATCATAATCTTTTTTTTCTGCCTTGTCTTCTATCTTGGTCACCCACATCTCACATAACTTCATTCAAGCTCATCCCAGCTCAAGCACTCCTTTCGACCCTCGTAGCTCATCCTTCGCACCAGCACATCGTTGCTACGAGAGACTTGGGGAACACCTGAGCGGGTTTGGCGCAGCATCCACCTCACTATGTTCATCAACTTCATCGCCACAGCTTCATCATCAACATATCATAAGCGCTTCTTTATACTTCGTTGAGATTTGTGAGCGCTTTAGGAACTGTTGCGAGCCTCCAACTTCTCCGAATTGGGGCTCTTTTCATCTTTCGTATCTCCTCCATGCGCATTTTCATCATCTGCGCATTTTCATCATCTCAAAAACCTCGCTATCCACATCTCCGTGAACTTCTCACAGAAATCCTTCACCTCTTCAACATGCTTCTCGCTCAATCTCTGTCAAATACATCTTCAAAAGGTCAAATTCTTTGCTTATCTCCTTCGCCTTTGTATTCGTGTTGCAAAGACTTTTTATATCCTGAATAATTCTGAAAGCATTTGCAAGTCTCGCAGCATCTCTTTCTGGATACGTTTCTCTCAATCTTTCTCTTACTTCTTCTGGTTCTGGTATTTTTACTTCTTTCGCTTCTCCTTTCTCTGTCATCTCTTCTGCTTTGGTGGCAGTCAATTTTTCTCTCTTCTTTCTTATTACAAAAATAACGATAAACACACTAATCAGTGCTATTATACCGAAAATAGAAGTTAATAACCATGTTGCAAATGATAAAGTTTCAAATACATATGTTGTTTCGCCAGGATACACATATATCGTTTTAGTCAGTTCTGCATAACCTGATTTTGCTAATTTGATGATGTGTGAGCCTTCAATAACCTTACCCAGAAATAAAGGCGTTTTCCCTTTATAAACGCCATCTAAGTAAACTTTCGCTCCTGATGGGAGCGAATCAACACGAATGAAGCCATATCCTTTCAAAGTTTTGCTCACATAAGTTGTCTCTCCAATTTTAACAAATACGCTTTCCTCTACGTCATAGTAATACTCTTTCGTGAGCTTAATTGTGTGCCTTCCCTCTTCTACACTGATGAATAATGGGGTTGTCCCTTTATAAACGCCATCTATATACACTTTCAGAAAGAATATATTTTAAACCCCAATTCCTCTCCACATTCTCGGATGGAGTCTCCTTGAGGTGGTTAAGATGTCTTTTTCAAGCGATTTCAACACATCTGCAGGCGCTTCAGACGCACCTTCAACATGAACATGCACATCTGTCCGCTTCTTCCCCTCTTTTTTACCTTAATGTGATTTTTATAACTACACCTCCTTTTCTCATGTATTTCTCATGTATAATCCATATTCCGATTCAGAAAATCATTAAATCTTCTCATTTCTCGCAGTAT
Source organism: Candidatus Methanoxibalbensis ujae (assembly GCA_026134085.1). Lineage (GTDB taxonomy): Archaea > Halobacteriota > Syntropharchaeia > Alkanophagales > Methanospirareceae > Methanoxibalbensis > Methanoxibalbensis ujae. The sequence continues at coordinate 39,051 of JAOQIN010000007.1, read as the reverse complement.
GCGCCCATCTCCCAAGCAAAAAGCTCATTTATCCGCTTCCTCCCTGCCACCCGCTTCCTCTCCGCATCATCTCTGCATCATCCGCAGCCTCTACGACAGTCACACTGATGTCATCCCGCTTTAGGGAGAAATCTCAGACTTTTGGCAAAATGGAGATTCGCAATTTCACGAAAGGAGTTTATTTTGTTCCTCCTTCGCCGTTTTTGTATGTCGGAAAGGTGCACAGCATAGGTGCACGGGGGCACATCAACCTCCCCTCCACCAGTCCTGTTGGTCGCACAGTGGCTGCCTTTTATTATGAGGGAGAATGAGATATATGCGAACTGAGATATATGTGGATGACAGGCACATAGAAATAAACGAGTTTGTGCAGGAGATCATTGGAAGGACAATAGCAGGCGCCGTATCCGCATTGAAAGGAGTTGATGAGAGGAACTGGAAAAAAATAGAAGTGCGTGTGACGGAGGAGTGAGTCACTCGCCTGAGTGATGGAGCAGTGTGATGCGGGAAGAGGAAATGGTAAAGCCGTCTGAACTGGAAAGGGACAGGTTTTACAAGCGTGCGAAGGAGCGGGGATACCGCTCTCGTTCCGCTTTTAAACTGATTGCATTGCAGAAGAGGTTTCATCTGATGCAAAGAGGAGATATTGTTGTTGATCTCGGTGCAGCGCCTGGTGGCTGGTCGCAGGTCGCATCTCGCATAGTCGGTGAGGAGGGTCGTGTGGTGAGCGTTGACATAAAGCCGTTCAGATTGAGCGGCGTGATATTTGTGAGAAGCGATATAAGAGATGTCGCGGGAACTGTGCGTGCTATCCGTGATGCTCTCGGAAAAACGCTCGTGGATGTTGTCCTCTCAGATGTATCGCCAAATTTAAGCGGAAATCGCAGCTATGATCAGTATCTTTCGTTTGAACTGAGCTCATGCGCACTGCGTATTGCTCATGAACTGCTGAGGAATGGGGGCAATTTCGTCACTAAAATATTTCAGGGAGCTGAATTCAAACAGTTCTACGATATTGCACGGGAAAACTTTTCTATGGTAAAAGCGTTCACGCCGGAAGCAACGAGAAAAAGAAGCTCAGAGGTGTATATCGTTGGAAAGAAATTCCACAGATGAGACCATGCTCTCATATGAGAGAGGTCAGCTGCCGGCACAACGGCAGGTTACCTGCGGTAGAGCTGATGGCGAGCGTCGGGTGATGTTTTGTGGCTGTGCGGACAAGTTTCTGACAGCCTCACCTGACTGCCAGATTCAACTCTCGGCCACCATAATTCAACTCTCGGCCACCATGACGGATATGATCACCTGATCTGCCAGAATCATTGCACGGAATTTACGATTGATCACACATTTCGCGCTCAATAGCAAATTTTATGAATAAAAGGACAAAACGAGAAAGGAGATGACTCACCATCTGAGGCGCAAGATACTGCCTTTCACGGCGATTGTGGGACAGGAGGACATGCGTCTTGCATTGATCCTGAATACCATAAATCCCGCGATAGGTGGTGTTCTGATAAGAGGCGAGAAGGGGACCGCGAAATCAACAGCTGTGCGTGCGCTGGCCGATCTTCTGCCGGAGATGGAGGTTGTGAAGGGGTGTCCCTTCAACTGCAATCCGCACGACGAGCGTGAGATGTGCGATGCATGCTACGAGCGCTTTGTGAAGGGAGAGGCGCTTGAAGTTGTGCGCAGGAAGATGCCTGTCGTTGAGCTTCCTCTCGGCGCGACTGAGGAGAGAGTGGTTGGAACGCTTGATGTTGAGCGAGCAATAAAAGAGGGCATAAAGGCTTTGGAGCCCGGAATCCTCGCTGAGGCGAACCGCGGTATCTTATACATAGATGAGGTGAACCTGCTTGACGACCATGTTGCTGATGTCCTCCTTGATGCTGCTGCGATGGGCGTGAACATAGTTGAACGGGAGGGCATCTCAGTCGCACATCCTTCAAAATTCATTTTGATAGGCACAATGAATCCTGAAGAAGGCGAGTTAAGACCTCAATTGCTCGACAGATTTGGATTGCAGGTGGAAGTTGAAAGCATAGATGATGTGGATAAAAGAGTGGAGATTGTGAAGGTTGTTGAATATTTTGATGAAGACCCTGAGAAATTCGCATATTCGTTTGCTGATAAGCAGGAAGAGATGAAAAACCGCATATTACATGCGAAATCACTTCTTAGATCTGTGAGTATAAGCGATGACATGCTGCGCATGATCGCGAGGGCCTGCGTTGAACTCGGTGTGAAGACGCACAGGGCGGAGATCGTTGTGGTGAGGACTGCGAAGGCTCTCGCCGCTTTCAACGGGCGCAGGGAGGTCGTGAGAGATGATGTGAAGAAGGCCATGATGCTCGCATTACCTCACAGAATGCGCAGAAAACCATTTGAATCTCCGACAATAGAGCAACAGAAAATAGAAGAAGCACTCGCTGCCTCAAAAGATCGGAGCAATGAACATGAACATCATCATGAACATCATCATGAGCACAATCATGAGCACAATCATTCTCATCATGAGCATAATCATGAGCACAATCACGACAGGCATTCTGCTGATGTGAAAAAAAGCGCCGGAGGAGGCGGTGAGCAGTATGCTGAGGCAGCTGAAGGCGAAGAGGGCAGCACATCCCTCACATTCGGTATAAACGATGCAATAGATGCTTCTTACATCATGAGAATGCGCAGCACAGACAGAAAATACAGAATGCCTCATGGAAGACATGTGAAAACCCTCACAACAAGCAGCAAAGGCAGATATTTCAGAGCAAAAAATCCCATGGGAAATGTGCGTGATATCGCTATTGACGCGACAATCAGAGCGGCAGCACTCCGCCATGCCCGGATGTCACATCGCACATCATCCGCCACATCAACAGCCATGTCATCCGCCGCATCAACAATCGCAGCAGCCACCACGAAAGCCACCACGAAAGCCACCTCATCAGTCAAAGCGCCGCCTTCTGATGGAGGAGATGGAGGAGGAGATGGAGGCGATGAAGGAGACAGAAAGGAGAGAGAAAAGCGCATGAGCGGCGTGAAAATAGCGATTTCTGATGAGGACATCATGGAGAAGGTGCGTGTCGGGAAGACATCATTCGCATGCGTGTTTGTTGTTGATGCATCCGGTTCAATGGGCGTGATGAAGCGTATGGAAAGTGCGAAAGGAGCTGTTCTGTCGCTTCTTATGGATGCATACAGGCACCGTGACAAGATAGGGCTTGTGGCTTTCAGAGGGAAAGATGCGGATGTTGTTCTGCCGCTGTGCACGAGTGTTGATCTTGCGAAGAAAATGCTTGAGAACATCCCGACAGGCGGGAGGACACCGCTCGCAGCAGGAATTTTGAAGGGCTTTGAAATGCTGATCAACGAGCGAAGGAAGAACAGGGATGTGATTCCGATGCTCGTCATAATATCCGACGGTCGTGCGAATGTCCCTCTCTCTCTCAATTCGCCGAGCGCATGCACAGAATTGGGTGAATTGAAAACGGAAATACTGAAAATTTCAGAAATGCTCGCTGATAACAACATATGGACGGTCGTGATAGATGCAGAGCAAGCAGCCGGCTCAAATTCAGCCATGGGAAGAAATCTGAGCCCCCGCCTCGGATTTTGTCATGATATAGCAAAACACGCATGCGGCAGATATTATGAGATGCGCGAGCTCAGCGCTGACAGCGTCCGTTCAATCGTTCACCTCAATTTTGAGGAGTGGAGCAGATTTATGTGATTTGAGGACAAGATAAGCACATGCCATCATTGGGCTGGCATCTCGCAATCTCCCTTTTCGTGATTTCCTCATTTGTTGATAAGAACGAATGGAAGAAGGCTGTCCTTCTGGTTCCTTTCGGCATATTGAGCGATATTGACGCGTTTATCGGCATACACAGAGCCACATTGCACAACATATTCTTCATTTTGACGCCAGTGTTGTCATTTGTCGCATTGCGAGCGCTGCTGCGAGTGCGTGGAGAAGTGCGAAAAATGCAGAGTTTCTGTTATTTCTGTTTTGCATCAGTGCTCGTTGCGTTGCATGTGCTGCTTGACGCTTTTCACACAGGCGTATTTTTCTTCTATCCTGTCGTGCTGTCGAGCTATGACCTCTCATTCAGACTCAGTGTCAGGGAGACAGGGCTGAGCACTGCGATAGGCTGCGAGAATGTCGGTAAGGTTGGGGAGGTTGTGTATGCCACAGTGCCGTCGCCTGGAGTTCCTGAGATACCTCTTATAGGGAGTGGCATTGAATTCGTCACATTCATATGCGCACTGCTCGTATTCGCATTAAAATTCCTGCCTCCTGTATTTCGTCATTGAGAGCAGGGTCAGCGAACCCCATTCTTCGTGTCTTCGTGTTCATAAGCCCTGGCGGCAGGAGACCTCCGATAGGTGGAGGAATGCCGCCTTCCTCCGTTAATTAAGCTTGAGTGGCAATTTGAGAGTGACAATTTAAGATAGAGCCTTAGGGCACTCCCCATAGGGGAGAAACGGCTGATTGTGGCCTGATGTAGGGGGCGCCTTCCATAGCGATCACCTGCAAGCCTCCGTCTTCAGAGGTGATAGTTGACATCATACTCCCCATATCACTGCGTCCCGCGCCTTCCAGTTGAATATCAGATGGACATTATATTGATGGAATTATATTGATGGAAAAACGTGAATGAGGTGTCAAGAACAGATAATCTGGACGGATTTATTTCGTTGTACTTGGCTTCTCAATGCAATAATCGGAGATATGTGGAGCAACATACGATGGAAACCAGGGGATAGGGATCTCGCCTGTAATACCTATAATTCAAAAATTCGGAACTCTGCACTAAATGACTGGAAATATGCATCGCATTATGTAGTGCCATAAATTCTGTGTAATACTGAGAGGAAGATATACAAAAAGACAAAAAGGGCATGCAGACAGAAAAATGCCAGTAATAAAAAGTAATAATAGGAGAGTTATGTCAAAACAACGCTGTTTTCATATGGAAATGGAAAAGTGAGGATAACAATAGAGCCGACATGGAATTTGATTTGATACCGGTTTCGGGATGGAGAATTCGTATCTTGGATGCATAATTTTGAAAAAGGACAGCATTACATTTACATTCTGGACTATGAAGGAACTTCGTATTGAGAAGCCTGTCGGATGGATTGTAATCCCTGATGGCTACGATTGTAAACAACACTATAACCTCTCAAAGATATCTATACAATCCATAGAGAGTATGAAAAAGGAAAAGAATTCAGGAAAAAACTCAGAAAACAGAACAAAAAATAAGAGGTTGATGGCAAAGTATAAACACAGAGAGCAAAACCGAGTGAATGATATTCGGTTATGGAAGGACAAACGCATCTGCATCTCCCGACTTGGTGTGTGGGGATTTTGTATGCGATGGGGACGAGACCGATGACATGCTCCCGCTCAGAGGAGTGGAGGTTGATGTGTCCTAAAGTGCAGGTGTGTCCGCAGATGTGTCCATAAAGACAAACTGCACCCCCCTATATGAAGTCCGCGATGATATGGCTGAGATATCCAGATGCCCCGAACAATGTCACGACCTCCGGACTGAGCAACGGGACATGCATCTTTATCAGATGAAAAAACAGGAGCACGCATATCACAAACAAAATGAAGCCGGACATATGATGAGTGAAGCCGCGGTGCTTTAATTTTGCAAGAAAAAACACAGAAAGAAAGAGAATGCATGTGATGACTGATGATATCACGAGCGCTGTGATGAAATCATCATTCACAATAAGAAAAAACAATGCAATTCCGGTGAAAAAAGCTCCTATATAAGACCAGCGATGTATTTTGCTGCTCTTTATGTCAAGATCAGGAGCAAGCGAACCAAACATGCACACGAAAAATCCAATGAGTGTGTTCAGAGCGCTTATGCGTATGTTCAGCAGAAACAAAAGCACATACAACAGCATGAATGTCGCAATGCCGACTGTGAGATGACCTCTGTAGTTCACCCCGCACACGCCCTCCTCACTCACACTGTCCTATACTTCTCTCAAACCCTCTCCTCTTCTTCTCTTCTTTTCTCTTCTTTTTTCTTCTCCTTTTTTCTCCTCTTTTCTCCTCTTTTCCTTTCCTTTTCTTTTGTTGTTCTTTCCTCTTTCATCACCTGATTTGCTCTGGCGCTTCATCCTGCTTTTGCATTTTACTCAGTTGAGTTTGGTTGGAGAGTTTGGTTGGAGCGCATCTCAGCATCTCAGCACTATCTTTTCATAAGAAACACTTTTTTGATATCAATGGGAGAGACCCCATATTTGGCACGCACAGCTGATGAGTAATATGCAACCGCATATACTGCGAGGAGTATGTAAAATATGCTTGTTGTTATATTTCCAGCGCCTCCGGTCGGTATATTCAGTATTCCAGAGTCTTTTAGAAATATGATGAAAGCATTAACGAGTATAAAACCGACTGGCACAGTGAGTATAGGAATGAAAAGTGCGATAAGCGACAGCAACATTGTTGATTCCTCCCTTAAAAGTGAGAACTCCTGTGTTATGAGTATCCACCATATGATGTAGAACAGGAGAACCGCATATTCTGTCCCCGGAATAAATGTCTGCAGCATGAAGAAGAATCCACCTACGGTTATGATTGCTGCGAATATTGCTTTTACAGCGAAGCTCACTGATGTGCCGGGAACCATATGCTCTGATGTCAAACTTGGATTCCTCGAGACATTCTCTTCTATAACAGTTTCAACCTTTTTGTCTATAAGATCAAGTCTTGATTCAATATCACCCATCTGCACATAAATCTCTGCAAACTTCCTCAGAACAGGCTCCAATCTTTTGTAAATGCCCTCCTCAAATGCGCTGTCAGCAAGCTTCGCATAATACATCGTTTTTTTGTATGTTTTAACGCAGAATATGCATATAATCATACCTATACAGAGAAAAACTATATCTATCTCAACACTGACAATGTCAAATCTCAGAAAATCAACAACGACAGATAGAGCGGAGAACGCCGTGAGTATCATGCCAGCAGTGAACGCAAATATAAGACCAAGCCTCTCGAGCACTGATACTCCAGCCACCATCCTTTATCATCCTGTCATCTCATATTTAATCCATTTCGCTTTTACTTCTGCCCCCTCGCTGCATGCGCGCTGCATGCGCTGACCCTCTCCCGGCGACTTCATGTGACTTCATGTGTTTTCAGCATATCCCGATGGTTCTGATTCAATATACACTTCGGCATTCCCCCATTTATGACATCTGCTGCATTGACCCCCTCCATCAGGATGGACAGCAGCCTCATGACAGCCCATGCAGATATCGCCGTTAAATGTTCTCGCATATGAAATATTTCCGACAAAATCTTCACCGCTGTGTCCCTCTCCGCTCCTATCGGTGTTATCAATCACCTCCTTCGTCTTACCCTTGGCATGACATGTTGCACATGTAAGCGCCTCAGCACAGTGGACATCTGTTGAGTTTGTATCCTCAATCACATAACTCAGGTTGTAAGTTAATGCATATGAAGGATTTTCATCAGCATATTTGTCAACATTATGACATCTGAAGCAGTAGGAGCTGTTGACATGCACAGCACGATAGGAAGGAATGTAATGATATCTGTAATGACCCCATGCATTGTCGGTGTCCCAATTACCGCTCCCGGTCGTATCAATTTCAATCGGTGCATGCGTTAAATAATTCTCCCCGCTTCCAGAAGTGCCATTAACAAGCGCATCGTATATGTTTTTGTGGCATTTCGTGCATTTTATTTTATCCAAGTCAAGAAATTCGTGCTTTGCTCCAGACTTAACCCACTGAACATCGTAATATCTCGTGCCGTTGTAAGAGAAACTGCTGAAACTCCAGTTTTCGAGCGTGTAATTTATGTTGTAGAAATACGAATATGAGATTTTGCATGAGTAGTTCGTGTGGCAAACCAGGCATGCTTCGTTCTCTCCAGCACTCATATTTGAGTTTTTTGCTTTCAAAACGAGTTTTTTGTGAGCGGAGTAATTGCTTCCGTAATTTGATTCGTTGAATTCCTTTGCGGGTGGTGCAAATTCACTGCCAATCCAGGTGCCACTTCCTCCGTGACAGTCAAGGCAGCGGGGCGTGTAAGCAGCATGTGCCTCCCTGCCTGGCGTTGCCGATGCTCCGTCTCCGCTTGCGAAAGTGATGCCTGTGCCCGTGAAGCGGTGGCAATCCTCACAGCTAAAATTATTGTGATAGGCAGAACTGTTCAGCTCTTCCTGAATGCGGTGGTGACAATCAGCGCAATTTATGTCATTTTCAGCGAAAGAAACATTCACAAATGTGTGCTGGCTTGCGAACAGCGTGAAAACATCCGTGCTTGTGAGGAGAACAAGAGATGCAACCCCCAGTATGAGTGCGAGTGCGATTGTCTGCCTCATTGCTCTCCCTTCACCTCCCTGTAAGCTGTGTAATTGCTTGGCGTTATCTCATCCACATTCCAATATGAATGCGATTGTGTGTAGGAGTTATTCACGGTAATTTCCGCCTCAGTCGTGACATTGAACAGTATTTCCACTCTCATCTTCGTATGACATGCAAGACATGCCTCATTTGCATCCTCCATCGTATCATTTTCTATTGCACTCATCACAAAACTGATGTGAGATGCATTCTTTCCAGTGTCTGATGCGCTCGTTGTGAGGTTAAAACCTCCTGCCGGTGGAATGTAATACACATCACCTGTGTGAGCATTTGCATGACATCGCCTGCAATCCTCGCTGTTTTTATATCTTCCTTCATGAGCGGGTCTGTGGTTTGGATTCTCACTGGGATCCTGATGGCATGGCCAGCAGTCACTGTATGCATGATTGGCGTGCCTCACACCATATTTATCTCCGCTATGGCAATACATGCATGGAACAGTTGAAGCTGCGTGCGCTTCTTTACCCGGGATGACATCCGCATTGACAGAGGCATAAGTGTAATTCTCAAATGTCTGATTTCTACGCCAAATGGGAGGAAATCTGTGGCAATACTCGCATTTCATCTTTCCGAAACCGGTCTCTCCTGTGTGAGGTCCAGTGAGAACTTCCATCTCCTCCGCAACATCAGCATGACACTTCTCACATGGAACATCGCTTCCATTCGCGCTCAAATTATACCATGTGTGCTGACCTGCGAAAATTGATGCAGTTTGAGCCATTGCGAATGATAATGCGCACACAATCAGAAGTAAAAAAAGCAGTCTCATCGTCCTCTCCCCTCCCTCAGAACTAAAAATATGTATCCCGCAGTTGCAATGATGAAAAGAGCATATCCCCACATCTTTATCGCCTTAAAAAGGTTTATCATAAACGCATATTCTGAGCCGTATCTGCCCACTCTCACCTCGCGAGCATCAAGAATGAAATAATTTCCAAGATTTTCAAGCACAATTGGTCTTCCATTTATCTGAACGGCTTCGGCTATTATCTCATCATCAGGCACCACCCAGGGGTCTTCAAATGCACGAGCATCTCCTTTCGTCCTGACCCCTTTATCAGACACTGCGACAACACGATGCAGAACAGGCAGCATAAGCTCCTCACGCTCGAACATCACTATATCTCCAACTTCTGGCTCAATATGAATGCGCTGCATCATCACGAGATCTCCTCGCTTGAATGTGGGTCGCATGCTGTCAGAGGTGACTGCTGTGAAAAATATGATCTTTGTCATAAGCAGAAGAACAATGATAAAAAAAACAGATACCGAGAGAAAAGAGCCATATATAACTTTCCTGCGAATTCCCATGAGCAACTTCAACTCCTCCATAACTGCTTTCGTCCTCCTCTTTTTTGAGTGTTCTCTAAAATATACGGAGAATTTGTGTATAACTCCTCCTAACTTCAGTATGAGAAGAAGTATAAATATGATGGCGGTGCTTAATGCAAGTTTTTGCAGAATTAATGTGATCAACATCTTCAGCTACCCCCCCCTATTTTTTTATTCTTTCATTTTTTCATTATTTTTTTTGATATATAAAATTTCACACAATGAAATAAGAATGACAAGACGGGGCGCAATGGAGTGCGAATGCTACGATGGCGCAACTGCTTATCTTTTTTCATTTCACTTAAAAGTGGATGTGGTTGAGCTGCATGCCCCGTCAATATTTTCGCATAAAGGAGAGGGATCCTCTTCTTCGGAGTTGGTGATTTCTGCGAAACTTTCGGCGAAGATGCGGGAATTTCATCAAAGGAGCTCGGGGCAGCAGTGGAGGCATAAGCGGCAAAAAAGGAACAGGCAGCAGGTGCAGCGAAGGATCAGGAGCCGGTGGCTGGTTCCCCCATTATGCAGCTCCATCATGCAGCTGAGCCTTACATCCGCAGGCTTATTGAGCGCGGATGCGAGGCGAGTTTCTGAAAAAAAGATGAAATAGAACATCGTGTCCGCCTGCCCGGAACAGTAATTGATGATGCGATGCTTGAGGAGCGCTCAGGTAATTATCCGCCGTGCGCAAACATTGTTTCTGGAAGGGCAGGGATCGCATTTGTTGATGTATCAACAGGAGCACAGAGTTCAGCGATGCGATGACTCTCAACATTCAACACTGCGAAACGAGATAGAACGATTGAAGCCTGCGGATCATGCCTCGGTCTCTCCGTGCAATTGATGCACGGGCAACTGATAAGATGGAATCAGCAGTCACAATTCACGTTATCAGTTTTTATGCTGTAAATCCATGAATGTTGCGATTTCCAGGTGCTCTGATTTTCTATCCTTTTTTATTTAATAAATAAAAATAAATTTCATTAAGGATTTCATGATTGTTGACAGCATCACACTCCTCTTGAGCAGGAACTTGAGAGATGGTCGTTTCTGTGATTGACAAGACGCGGAATGGGCTCTCGCCTTTTAGAGCGGTCGTTTCCCTCTTAAGGAGTGACTGAGATAAACAGGAGGCTTGATGCCATAAGTGAGCTTCATGACGACATTCTCATGACATCATTGAGAGATGCTATGCGTGAAGAGATGTAGAGAGAAGCGAGAATCTCAGCAGGGGCAGAAAGAGTGCATGAATGGCTGTAAATCTGAAAAGTGAGATCGCGCGGGATATGCGGAATTTCCCACTGCGGAATTTCCCACGTATCTTTTGTCTCTTATCTCCCATTGAGCGTGCGATAGTTGAAGATCCTCCGGCGTCTTCGGAGATTGATGGCTTGCATCTTTTGAGCGAGATGAGCATGTGATGGCATAAAACTGAAAATTGGCCACAACAGTATTCTCGGATTCTGAGGTCAGAAAAGCATCATTTGCGGAGGTTGCATCTGCCAACAGATATTGCAGACCTTATGTGAATGAGGGAACGTCATCCGGTCAGGTGGCTGATTTCGTGTCCAATGATGTTGTTCTGAATGAGGAGCCTCATCAACAGCAACATGAGCGGCAACATATCTGCGGCAGACAGCGCTTGTTGTCATTCTCGTTCAGATCTTTTGTTCCCGCGGATCATGCAAAGGAATTGTTGATCGCATACGGAGTTGGGGCTTATGATGACCTTTCAACGGGTAGCTCCTTCATGATGGAGATGAGTGAGGCCGCAAACTGAACAAACAGATAGCTGATAAGATGAGGTGGGAAAGGTCTTGAAGCGGCAAAATGCCTGTTCGTCTCCGTTGGCTCGCAGGAGCGGGTATTCCGAAAGATGTAATTGAACATGCGAGGGATGTGAAAGGTCCCGTGTCGTGACTTCCTCGTTTGAAGAATACACAGGAGAGGAGAAAAAAGAAGAGGGAACTTTGCTTCGTTCGCTTGTCAACGCGTTGACTTGATCCAGACCGAGAGAGGCTTTGGAAAAGCTGTAAGCATTAATTGAAAGCATTAACAGAGAAAGCATTGGCATATGAAAACGAAAGCAGATCCGAAGGATGGGCAGGTCGCCTGACATGATATGCGAGCGACATTATCTCTCAGTGCAGATTATCCACTCGTTTTTTGCCTCTCTTGTTGTGCCGACGACAAGCCTGAGTGAGCCGTCATCGCATTGCTCAACGACACCTTGAGCGATCACACGCTCGCCCTCAAACGCCTGACCTGCATAGGTATGAGTGAAAGACAGTATTTCTGTTATATTTTCCTCTTTAATCCTCTCCATATCAATCCAATTCCCCTCCATATCAATCCAATCCGCAGCATAAGTTTCCACTTCATACACCGCAGGGCTGTCAAAGCAGAATTTTGCATCTTTAACAATGCACTCTATCCTCGCATTGCACAGCTTCTTGCCTTTTCTGTATATTCTGCGCAGCCCGCCCATCTCCGAATAATCCCTGACAAATAGTATATCAAAATAAGTGTTGCCCACGATTCCTCTGTTCCATTTCCTGCACTCATGCGCTTTGAACATTTTAAAAGGAAGAGATGGCTTTCTTTTTTTATATATGTAATGCCACATATTATCATTTATCTGCTGAATTTCTCCTTTTTTTGTGGCATCCATTAATATTTCTCTTGCTTTACTGAAATTCTCAATGCCGTAAATGACGAAATCAATGTCGGATTTTTCTGTATGAAGTCCGCAGAGGAATGAGCCTGTGATTCCCATTTTGGAAACAGGAATTTCGGTGCTGAATATCTCCGCGATTTTTCTCACACGCTCATCTCGCTCTGCGAAAGCTGGCAGCACCTCAGAAGGTCTTAGGACATGCGATATCTCATTATCGGGCACCACTTGAAAAATATCTTTCAGATATTCCGGGCGTTTTTCACGGAGAAACTCATATGCGGCTGCGAAATCAAGCTTGCGAAATCGCTTCACACCGTAATCATAATGCTTCCAGCGCTCATCAACTGTTCTGTCCCCATGCGCATCTGGCACATATCGCAGAATGCACTTGACGCCTCCATAGCGGGGGTCTGTGTCATAGCAGACAACTGCAAAAATCCAGTTTTCCTCTGTCACCACAAAATCTCTTATCCGCAGGCGCCTTATCCTCCGCGGCTCATTCATCCTCTCTCTCATTTCCTCACGCTTTTCACTTTTATGGCGGGTATGCAGATCTCAGGAATCACAACACCGTTTCTCAGCACATGAAGTTCCATGTTCTCTCTGATGACATCCTCTCCTCTCAACACGACACCGCGAGCTGTCCTTGTGATTATGATGTCGGGCTCCTCGCCTTCTCGCCGCTCATCACTCAGCTCAATTATTTTCACCTCCACTCCGTCCCCATAAACAACATCGCCGACAGTGATGTTCATAGGAATGTATTTTCCCTCCGAAAACATCCATCTCAGCTCCAACTCCACTTCCATCTCACCTCTCCTGCTCATGATCATAACCGCAAAGCCAACGACTGCTGCTATCATAGCAATCGCCACTGTCATCAGGATAATTCGCCTCATCATTTTTTCATATGGGAAATCAGAAGTTAAAAGGCTCAGGAGGCGGCTCAGTGCCGCCACCTGAAGCGATGTTCCGCTTATCATCATGTCACTGCGTTAGTCACTGCGTTATGTCATCTCAGCATTAGGTCAAAGATTAAACCTCTGTTCAGCATTAGGTCAAAATGATGGTGTAGCCGTCGGGATTCGGCGGGATGCGATGAGAAAAAGAATGCGAATATGAAAATGTAAATATGAGAGGCGTGAGGACTGAGATGGAAGAGAGGGAGAAGGTGTGTTTGGAATGGGCGGTGTGAAGGATTTGATCGTCATAGAACCGCCTGAGGGGTCAAAAGCAGGTCATGCGCGCTTTGTGTTCTCAGACAGATATTCGGTGTTTGACTGGGGGAAGATGCCGGATGAGATCGCGGAAAAGGGAAAGTCCCTCTGCATAACCGCCGCCTATTTTTTTGAGAGGCTTGAGGAAGAGGGGATTCGCACGCACTATCTTGGAATTGTTGAGGAGGGGGCGGTCAAAAGACTGTCCGCGTTGAAGGCGCCGCAGGAGTGCATGGAGATAAAGCTGCTCAGGGTGCTGTATCCTGCTCCTCCAGCTCAGCAGGATGAGGTCATGGATGATGCAGCTGCGGCAGGGAAAGGCTGCTACGATTATTCTGTGTACAGGATGGAGCGTGCAAACTTTCTCATACCTCTTGAGGTCATATACAGAAATTCGCTGCCTGAGGGTTCAAGTGTGTTCAAACGATTGAGGGAAGGCAGCATAAAGCCTGAAGACATCGGTCTGAGCGATATGCCAAAACCGGGTCAGACACTTGAGAGACCGTTCATTGATGTGAGCACGAAGCTGGAGCACTGCGACAGATATCTCAAATGGGATGAGGCGAGGGAGATTGCGGGGTTGAGTGATGATGAAGTTCGTGAAATAAAGAGTACAGCACTCAGGATAAATGAGATAATCACGCGAGAATCTCGCAGAGCTGGATTGAAAAATGAGGATGGAAAAATAGAGTTTGGATTTGATGAGAAAAGGAGATTGATTGTTGTTGATGCTGTAGGAACACTTGATGAGTGCAGATTTACATACAATGGCATACCTGTAAGCAAAGAAATAGCGAGAATTTTTTATAGGAAAACAGAATGGTATGAACATGTTGAGAAAGCGAAAAAAAAGGGTGTGAACTGGAAGGCGTTTGTCAGGAGTGAGCCGCCGCCTCTGCCCGAAAATCTCAAAAATCTCATCTCCTCAATGTATAAAGCGGCATGCAACGAAATCACGGGAAGGACATGGTTTGAAGATGTGCCTGAACTGGGTGAGATAATGGATGAGATCCTCTGTTATATATGACTATGACAGCTGTTCGCACGCCATGCAGCCGCCATGCAGCCGGTGATTGTATGATGCATGCTGGCGTGGAGGATATGGTGGATAAAGCAGAGGATATGGAGGATGAAGCGGATGATATGGAGAAACTGATAATCAGAGCAGCGGAGATAATACGGAGGGGGGGTCTTGTTGCGTTTCCGACTGAGACTGTGTATGGTCTTGGTGCAGATGCTCTGAATGCGAGGGCGGTTGCGAGGATATTTGAGGTCAAGAGAAGACCCCGCTTTGATCCGTTAATAGTGCACATATCCGATTTTTCAATGGTGTATGAGCTCTGTGATCATGTTGACGAGCGTGCGGAGAAGTTGATGCGGGCGTTCTGGCCGGGGCCTCTCACAATTGTGATGCCAAAATCGGAGATTGTTCCTGACATTGTGACTGCTTCTCTTCCGACTGTTGCGGTCAGGATGCCCGCGCATCCGATTGCATTGCGCCTCATTGAAAAAGCGAGAACTCCGATAGCGGCGCCGAGTGCGAATCCTTTCGGATATCTCAGCCCTACAAGTGCGGATGATGTGCGTGAGATGCTCGGCGACAGAATAGACATGATAATTGATGGTGGCAGATGCCCCATAGGTGTTGAATCAACAGTCATATACATCGCAGGCGATAAGAAAATCGTCTTGAGACCTGGAGGTCTTCCTGTTGAGGAGATAGAGCGTGTGATAGGGGCTGTTGAAATTGAATCGCATGAAAAAAAACAAAAACCGAGATCGCCAGGTCAACTGCCAAAACATTATGCTCCACGGACACCGCTCGTCATAGCGAGTGCGGATGAAATAAGAACAGGAACCGGAAAAAGAGAGATGCGCCACAGACGCTGTGGTCTGCTCGCATTCAAGAAGCCGACACCTGAGTGCTATCATAATTACGATGCGATTGAGGTGCTCTCCGATAAAGGAGACCTTGTTGAGGCTGCTGCAAACCTGTTCGCATGCCTGCGAAGGCTTGACAGGAGGAATCTTGACATCATATATGCGGAACCGGTTCCTGAGGTCGGTCTCGGAAGAGCTGTTATGGACAGACTGCGGAAGGCTGCGTGGAAGGCATCCTCACAATAGCAGAATCACAATTCCATCACAATGGAAGCATCAGATTATTTCATCAATCCTCACATGTTTCAAAAGAAATTCCTGCATCCTTTTTATTTTGACCATGCTGTGTAGTCTTGTCTTTCCGAACGCTCTGTCAATCTTTTTCACGGCTGTCAGCGTGTCATCTGGAGTTATTATAAGAGGCTTGTCTTTTGAAGCCGCTACACCTTTTATGATTGCGGGAGGTTCGAGGTTTCCTGTGAGCACGATGCACTTTATTGATGGCATTTCAAGTGCGAGTGTGTGCAGTTCCGATCTGTCTCCTCCGGTTATCACTGCCGCGTTCCTGCTTCTTCTGAAATAGGTCACTGCGGACTGGGGCGTCATCGCGCCGATGAGCAGCTGCTCCACAACTATGTCCTCACGAGGCTTGACGAGAAACCTTCCTCCGACAGCCTCGCATATCTCATAAACGCTCAAACCGCTCAGCATGGAGTCATGCGGAATCGCACCGACCACTCTTATGTCACGACGCTCAAGAAATGATCTCATCACGCTCATATGAGGAATCTTATACACGGGCACCTGATTGAAAAGCACTTTGAAACCTGCATGCTCGCTTGCATAAAGTATGTCATCTATAACAAAATCCCTGTATTTCACAACCATCAGAATTTCAGCATTCAACATCTCAGCAATGCAGAAATCACACAGATCAATGCTCCTGCCCACTCTGAAGTTCAGAACACCTTCAACAAGAACTATGTCTTTTCCGGCTGATACACGCTTGAACGCCTCGTTTATCCTTTCACGAATTCCATGAACATCACATGACATCACAAAATCCTCATACGGAATCTCAAGGATAACCGGACAGAGATCCTCATGTGAGCCCTCATCAAGTATTTTCGCAATCCTGAATGCATCTTCATCCACCACCCTCACATCATTTCTCCTTCTTCCTCTATCCGTGCTATCTGCGCTATCTGTGCTCACAACTGTGCCTGTTGTGCCTGCGAGACCAATGCTGAACGGCTTGAAATATCCGACTTTCAATCCCCTCTCCCTCAATATCAGCGACAGTGCCGCAATTATTCCTGTTTTTCCCGAATACTCATCCAACGACGACACGAGAACAGATTTCATTTCTCACATCACCTGCGGAGAACCATCCTGAAGTCAACAGCCACACAGCCCTTCCCCCTCTCAAATACCTTAACAGGATTTATATCAATTTCCATTATTTCAGGAAAATCCATGCAAAGTTGCGAAATTCTCATCAAAACCTCTGCAATAGCATCAATATCACATCCTTTCTCTCCTCTTACACCTCTTAACACTCTGTAGCTTTTCGTCTCAGCCATCATTTTATATGCATCTTCAACAGATAATGGTGCTATCCTGAAGGATATATCCCTGAAAATCTCAACGAATATTCCGCCGAGACCGAACATGATGACAGGACCGAACTGCATGTCTCTTTTCATTCCTATTATCACTTCACGACCGCCGCTTATCATTTTCTGCACGAGGACACCGCTTATCATCCTTGTGTATCGTTCTGCGTTTGATATGATCTCATAGAATGCGCTTGCGACATCTTCCTCACTGCTTACATTCAGTTTTATGCAGCCGACATCGCTTTTATGCACTATATCCGGCGATATTATTTTCAGAGCCACGGGCAATCCTATCTCAGATGCTGCCGATACTGCCTCATCACCTGTCCTCACGATGCGATAGGGAGCAACACGCACACCATAAGACTCAATCACTGGAAACCCCTCCACACCTATGATGCCCTCTGGCAGTGACTGCAGTAATTTGCGTGTGTGATCTCGCTCAACAGCGAACTGCCGTATGTTCAGGCGGCTACGCTTTCTGCCGTATGCCTTCGCAACTGATATCGCACGAACAGCCCTGGCTGGGTCAATGAAGTTCGGTATGCCTTCACGCTCAACGCGCTCCGCAGCACGCTCAACACTCTCACCGCCTATGAAACATGTGATTATTTTGCTGAAAGATGCATATTTCAGCACAGCTTCAGCAGCCTCTTCCATATTCATTGGTGCTGTTGGTGTCAGTATCACTATCGCTGCATCCACATTTTTATCAGAGATGACAATTTCAATCACTTTCATGAGTTTGCTCGCATCTGCATCGCCGAGAATATCAACGGGATTGTATATGTTTGCCTCTGCTGGCAGTATTTTTCTGAGATTCTGGAGTGTTTCATTTCTGAAGGACGCGAGCGAAAGTCCATATGTCTCAACAGCATCAGCCGCAAGGACGCCCGGACCTCCGGAGTTTGTTATGATTGCAATGTGCTCAACATCTTTCATCACGGGAAGTATGCGTATGTAGTCAAAAAGCTCCTCAAGCGTTTCAGCCGAAACAGCTCCACACTGCTGCATTGCGGACTCAAAAACCTCTCTGCTTCCTGCGAGCGCGCCTGTGTGTGATGATGCAGCCCTCGCTCCCGTGCTTGTTTTACCGCTTTTCAGAATGACAATTGGCTTCTCAATGCGAGATGCGATGCGCATGAAACGCCTTCCCCGCTCAATGCTCTCAAGATATATTGCGATGACATCCGTCTGATCATCACCGGCAAGATACTCCATGAAGTCGCACTCGTCAAGCACAGCTTTGTTTCCGAGAGAGACCACCTTGCTGAAACCAATTTTCTGATGCAGTGCCCAGTCTATGATGGCGAGTATCAGCGCGCCTGACTGTGAGAGAAGTGCAATTCTGCCGGCGGAGGGCATTACTTTGCTGAATGTGGCGTTGAGATTGACATGCGTTGATATTATGCCGAGGCAGTTGGGACCGACGAGGTTTATACTGTTTTCGCGGCATATTCGCGTTAGTTCTGACTCAAGCGACGCTCCTTCTTTTCCAGATTCCCTGAATCCTGCTGAGATAACAACAACATTCTCTATGTTCAGCGCCGCACATTCCTCAATCACCTCCAAAACAGCTGGCGCTGGCACTGCAATTACCACAAGATCCACATGAGGAATCTCCCGCAGCGAACGAAAACATCTAACGCCCATTATCTCATCATACTTCGGATTCACAGCGAAAACATCCCCTCTGAATGAAAGAAGATTTCTGAGAAGCGTGTTCCCCACTTTCCCCTCCTTTGGCGTCGCACCGACAATCGCAACAGTCCGGGGATTGAACAGCGCATCAAGCATTTAACTCCATTGACATTCAAAATTTAACTCTATCGGCGAGTCATTTCAGAAAATGAGACGGATTCCCAATGGGAGGGGGCTACGATGATGTTGAGTTCAGACCTGAATGAAGGAGTTGAGATTGGAGGAGATATGCAGATGATGTCATTGGAAGAAGCAAAAAAGCGGGGAAAGAGAAAAATGCGTTGATATGAAATTGAAAGAAGAAAATTCAGAATTGAAGTATTGAAGATGGTGAATTACATGGAGAAACATCAGAGCATACAAAAAGCGCGTATCGCCAATATAGGCGGCGGAGATAATGGAGATAAGTATGGAGACAAATGGAAAAGTGAAAGGAGTATGGATAAGGGAATATCCAGGTGGAATAATATGCTATTGTTCAGGCGGAAGTCAAGAGAGACGGGCATAGATGTTGGAGTGCGCTTAACGGACAGTGAAGGGAGAATGATATTGATATCTTAAATAGAGAGCTCTAAATAAGGAGCAGAAGAGCCTGTCAAGACAGAGAATGAAGAAAAAGTAGGGATAAAGTCAGCGAAAAAGAGAAACCAAGATTTTCCGCAACTCAAGGTTCTATGTCACCACAATTTCATCTCAAACGCCCCAAGGAGCATGCGAGAGGAGAGGAAAGGTATTTTTTTGCCAGTGGAATGTTAGGGTTTCTGGCGATGATTTGAGGCTGGATAGCTCTGAGGAGAGCTATTGTGTAAACAAGCCATTACCGGAGCCGTGATGAAGGCATAAAGCTCCCAAGGTGGGTGTGGTTTACTTGAATACCTGATTGAGTATGGTCGCATGGCACAGACAGGGTTTATGCAGCTCCACAAGGCTGCGCTGGTGGAGTAGTGAAGAAAGCAAATGAGGCACATAGGGTTATCGTTTGATGACCCGGAGATCGCATATCTGCGATATTGATTATGGGTAGCTCCGCCTGAGGAGAGAAGACCCTGAGACCCAGACCTCATACGAGGTTATCACAGGCCTTCTCCGTGAAGCAGGAAGCCTTCTGAGCGGGTGGCATTCACACATTACAGCGACAGACATGAATGTATATCATGCGTCTGAGATGCGATATGAGATCCGATCAAAAAGGATGCCCAACGAGAAGCGAAAAAAGTGTAAGTGATATAGATAAAGCAGATATAAATGCAAAAATAATCCAAAGAGTAGCCATTGATGTGATTGTATTCACAATACTTATCAGTTTTGCAGTGAAATGTTCGCCAAATACATGTATATTTTCTGCAATTTCTGTTGAACCAGCGACTTCAACTGGCTCCATATCAGATAATGCCGCAGAAACTGTTTTGATAACTGTGTTTTCAACTGCATCTGGATCAATATCTCCGACGAATTTGTATGCGTGTGTCTTGTTCAACGCGTGCGAGTCTGTTGTCATGACCTCCGCATATTGTATGTGGAGCTCATGCTTTATGCGCCTGATTATGCGTTCTCTAAGTCCAACGACCATGTTGTTGCCGTCTATGAGGACATATGCTGTTCTCACATCTGAAACATCTGTGACAATCGCTCTTATTCCGAAATGTCCTATGTTCTCCCTGTAATTTTCGCATTTAAAAGAAACACCCATTTTTATATCATATTCATCGCTGTTTTTGAGCGTATGAGTGATTTTAGAAACACATTTCAGAATATCATATGAGACCTTTGAGCCTGTTGTTATGACTTTTGCATATTCAGTGCCTGAGTTGTGTGCATCAATTACTGCAACATGCTCAGCACCTGCCGCTCTCGCCTCTCTGATTGCTGAGATTCCGAGTGTGAAATCAGCATCGTCAAATGGTATCGGTGACAGCGTATATATGAGCATATACGCGTTGCCGAAGCGCTGACCGAGCATTTTGACATCACCCTCCGAGATAAGTGAGGGAGGAGTTGCGGTATGCCTGAAATCAAGCGATTCAAGCGCTTTTTTCGCTGCACTCACGATTTTACCGATGTCTCTTGAGGAGGTGAGGTCAAAATCGTGATTTGTCATGCTGTGAGGCACAAAAACAGCACATTCAATTGATTCTGAGAGTGCTTTTGGCAGATCCCCCCCGCATATGTCCCCGGTAAGCCCTGAATGAATGAGAGGCACCACAACAACCGCTTTCAGCGCGGAGACATCATCCGTTGAACGAGAGATGTCCGTTGAACGAGAGCTGAACAAATCAGCATAAATTTCAGCATCACATCTCCTGCGTTTGAATGCAAGAACAAACACAGGAATATCAACAGTTATGCCTATTCTGCTGAATATTTCCTCCATTTCCCTTGAACCCTCGCTTAAATGCGAAAGAAATGATCGTATTAAGTCTATTCCACTCACACCAAGCGTTTTTTTGGTTGATTTTTCAACAGTTTTCACAAATAAAAAGGCAAAAATTGAGAAAAATATGCTTGAGATAATTATGAGGATTATGAGAGGGGATGGAAAAAGGATGAAGAACATGAGTGCGCTTGCAATCGTCTGGGTGGATGAGGGCAGCAGAATGGATATGCTGTTCTTGGCGATTGCCAGAAGTATCAGAAAGCGGAAGCCGCATATAAAGCCAGCTCCGAGTGCAAAACCTGTTGCGGAAGCGATGTGCGATCGCATCGGGATGAGCGCTGCTGTGATGTTTGATGATGTGATGAACAGGCTTACAGCGATGACACTGAGCGCTGAGAGCAGTGAAGTCCGGCGGAATGTGATTTTGGCACCGCACAGTGTCACGAGCAGTTTGGTCAGAGGAGCCGATACGAGTGCGGGAATTCCCAGGAGCAGGATGCCTGCGAGCAGCGCGCTGAAATGCACGGAAAGCGTTGACAGATATCTTGCAAACTCAGTATCGCTGTGATATATAAGCGATAAGCAGAAATAACCGGGTGGAAGCGAGAGAAGGAGCGAGAGGAAAAGAGATAAAATCCAGTGAGGCGCAGTGAAGATGTATCTTGTGAGTTTCAGCGCACTCTCCTCAGCACTGCTCATCCCTACAAACTTTATATGCTCTGATTTATATGCTAATAGGGGCTCGTGGTCTAGGGGTATGACGTCGCCTTGACGAGGCGGAGGTCCCCGGTTCGAATCCGGGCGAGCCCATTCTCGGCGTCTTTGACTTTTTGAGGAGATCGGAGGCGAAACGCAGGTGTTTTGTCTTTTTCGAGCAGCAGCGCTGAGAGCTTACACAGATCCACCAGCACAGGGAGGATGTGTTTGTTCCGCCGTGCGCGGATTTGAACGAGGGATGAGCGGCTGGAACAAAGGATTATTTACAACTGTCCTATTTTAGGAAGGGAAGCTGCATCCGCTCGGTGATGAGGTATTGAGGGGTGATAGAAACGGCAAGGGTGAAACAGGTTTATTGGAAGGATGAGATAGGCGGCAAAATAGAGGAGCTGGAGGTGGAAGCATATCGCTACGGCTATACAGTCGGTCCACATGGGGAATGGCAGATGTTGATCGCAAAGGAGGACAAGGAAGTGGAGGAGAACCGGCTCACAGATATAAAGATAGAGGATGTGAAAGTTCCGGAGAAAGCGATAATCCTGCCATGTTACACTATGCGACATGCACTTGGTATAGTTTCCGCACTTACAAAAGGAGGAAAACCGAAGATGGTGGAGGAGCAGAGGATATTTGATACAGCCATCTTTCATCCCATAAGGAGCGGATATGTGAGGAAAGGCGAACTGCTTGGTGTTGTAAACATATTTTATGCTACGATTGAAAGAAGACTTACAACAAGTGTTGTGGAGCGGTGGCTGAGGGAAAGATACAGATATTAGAGCGCACCTGAGCGTTGCGAGCTGCAGCTGAAGGTGCAGCTGAAGGTGCAGCTGAAGGTGCAGAAGGAGACCAATGCAATTGCGGTGCTCTGTAAAGCGTCAATGCAAAGCATACCATTTTTTAATCTGAAATTGCGAAAAAGCATAGGAAATGGAATACGAATGGTTTCTGCGGCCTGCGGTTGTGGATGCAGGGCTTTGCACGTTCTGCGGTGCTTGCGCTGCGGTATGTCCAAACGACAGGATTGAGTTCAGGGAGGACGGACCTGCGCTGAAGGAGGAATGCCTTCGCAAAGGAGAAGGAGCATGCAAGGATGTCTGCCAGCGTTTGGTGACATTTGCGGCGAAAATTGCTCCTAACATATTCGGATTCAAGGCGAAGCCTCCTACTTTACTCGGTCAATACGAAAGCATCGTCTCTGCGAGAGCAACAGACTCCAAAATTCGTGATGTCGCTCAAAACGGCGGGGCGGTCACTGCTCTGCTCGCTTACTGCCTCGACAGGGGAATAATTGACGGTGTCATTGCGACTTCAAACTTTGGAAAGCCCCACTCGCTACTGGTGAGGTCAGGAGAAGAACTGATAGAGACGGCTGGCTCAAAATATGCCTCAGTTCCCGTGCTTTACGCTTTGAAAGATGCCCAGGAACTGAGGAATGTTGCGGTTGTTGGACTTCCGTGTCATGTGTATGGAGTGAGAAAAATACAGTTCTTTCCCGGGCTGACCGCTCATGGCTATGAAATCGGCGAGAAGGGGGAAAGATTGAAGTTTCCGAATATTGCGTATGTAATTGGCCTGTTCTGTGCCGAAAATTTCAACTATGCGAAGCTTAAAAATTTCGCAGCTTCAAAGGGTATTGACATCCAGAATGTAAGAAGGGCTGAAATTCACCTTGACGAGCTCGTCGTCACGACAAAAGAAGGAGGCACTTACGAGTTCAACCTCAACGAGCTCTGGAACGCGGGCTGCGTTCAGGAAGGATGTGTGATCTGCAGGGATGCAGTTTCAAAGCTTGCTGACATATCCGCAGGATACACGGGCTCAAAAAAGGGATGGACAACGCTGATTTTGAGAACGGCGAAGGGTGTTGAATTGGTGGATGCCGCTGAAAATGCGGGATACATTGAAAAAACGAATGATGTTTCCATACAAAGGATCGAGGAGTTCGCAAATCTGAAGATGCAGCGGTTCAACTGGGAGCTCAAACGGCGCCTTGACGCAGGAAAGAAAGTCAATTTCTACTGGGCTTCGGACTATCCCGGCGTTGTGGGTGAGGCGAAAGGCACATTCTTTGTCAAAATAAAGACGAACTCGGGGCTTACAGACGCTGAAACGCTTTCAAAAGTTGCTGAAATCGCAAAAAAGTATGGAGATGGCACGATTGAAGTCACAACGAGGCAGAGCATTGAAATTCAGGGAGTTTCAGGCACGAATGTGGACAAAATTATGGCTGAAATATATGAAAGCGGACTCGCAACAATCGGAATGGGCTATGTTTCAGCATGTGTTGGCAGCGATTACTGCAGTGAAGGGCTTTTTGAGACGAAGAAGCTTGCAGGCGAGCTCACTATGCTTTTCGCACAGAGGCTAACGCCGCACAAGGTGAAAGTGGGCATCGCCGCCTGTCCCAACGACTGCGTGAGGGCAAAGCGCCACGATATTGGTCTCGTATATCAAGTTCGCCCTGAGGTTGACATTGAGAAGTGCAACGGATGCGGTCGTTGTGCGGAGCTGTGCAGGGTGGATGCGATCTCAATAGAGTTCGGGAAGGCTGAAATTGACTACGACAGGTGTGTCGGCTGCGGTTGGTGCATTCGTGGATGTCCCAACGAGGCGATGATTGAAGCTGAGAGGGGCTACTCCGTCTGGATAGGAGGTAACGATGCGAGGCGTCCTGCCGATGGCATTCTCCTGAAGTCCTTCTGCAAGCCTGAGGAGATTCCCGCAATAATTGATGCGGTTGCGCAGACACTCCTCAGATATAGGAGGAAACCGGGTCGTGAGAGGCTCGGAAATGTGATGCGAAGGGTGGGCGAAGGAAAGTTCGTCAAAGAGGTGCTTGATACTTTGTCAGATTCTCCCTGATGAATTCTCTGCTTTCAGAGGAATGATGTGGCCAGCACATCTCATGAAGCCGGAAGATAACACATTCTGCAACTCCAGGGCCGGGTCAGCACACCGCTCCATACGGCTGACATCGGCTTCTCTGTCTGCAAACAGCTTATGGGCAGCGTTGCGAAATCAGTGCTGCCATGCCTCAGATTGAAAGTCACAGAGGCTATGCGGCGGATGTGACTGATGTATGTGACTGATGTGACAGATTGAAGGGGCGGAGCTCATGAAAGGATTCGCATGAGCAGAGCTTTCTGCGTGTGCAATCTGTTTTCAGCCTGCTGGAGGACTGCTGATTGTTCGCAGTAGAGCACATCCTCCGTCATTTCCTCGCCGACATGAACGGGCATGCAGTGCATGACGATCGCATCTTCTTTCGCATTTCTCAGCACATTTTGATTTATTTGATATGAACGAAGGTCATTTTTCCTCCGTGCTGAATCCCGCTCATCGCCCATGGATACCCAGACATCCGTGTAGAGCACATCTGCATCTTCAGCAGCTTCCATCACATCATCGCACACATGCACATTCCCACCAATCTCATGCGCTTTCCTCATTATTTCAGCATCCGGCTCGTATCCCTTTGGACATGCTATCCAAATTTCAGCGCCGCAAAGTGTGCAACCACCTATGAGCGAATTGCACACATTGTTTCCATCGCCTATCCAAGCGACTTTCAACCCTTTAAGGCTCCCTTTTCGCTCCTTTATCGTGAGCATATCAGCAAGTGTCTGGCAGGGATGCTCTCTGTCTGTGAGCGCGTTGATCGTGGGTATCGTGGCGTGTTCCGCGAACTCTTCAACCTTTTCATGGCTGAAGGCACGGATACAAACAGCATCAACATATGAAGAGAGCACCTTCGCAGTCTCTTTTATCCGCTCTCCGCGCCCCAGCTGCATCTCATTCCACGATAATGATATCACAGAACCCCCCAACTCACGCATCGCAACCTCAAATGAGACTCTTGTGCGAGTGGAGGGCTTTTCAAATATCATCAAAAGTGTCCTTCCGCGCAGTTCGTCAGTCTGTCGCTCTCCGGATGCTCTTCTCCGCTTAAGCCTCGCGGATTCCTCCAGTATCTCTTTCAAATCCGCGGGTGATATGTCAAATATGGATATGAAATCCATACATGTGAATGCTGTTATACGATAAAATAAAGATAAGCGAACTTCCGGGGATCCTCCAGTCCCTCACTGACCTTCAGATATGTTTCACATCTCATCCAATACATCCCGGCTAAATCTCATCGTATCTCTTACTTACACGCAAAGTTTATCTCCCGCTATAACGGAAATATAAAAGAAACAAAAGCAGAGGAACAGGCGAGCTCAGAACCCGAGGACATCGTCCATTCCGTATATGCCGCTTTTTGTCTGCTTATGCACCCACTCAATCGCTCTCAATGTGCCTTTTGCAAATGCTTCCCTGCTGTGAGCTCTGTGTGTGATCTCTATGCGCTCTCCTGCGGATGCGAATATTGTGGTGTGTTCTCCAACGATGTCCGCCGCCCTGACAGCATGAATTCCTATCTCATCATGCGAGCGCTCCCCTACAATGCCTTTTCTGCCGTAAACGAGTTCACATTTCCTGCCTATGGATTTCAGATGTTCTCTGATTATTTCAGCGGCTTTAAGCGCTGTCCCGCTCGGCGCATCTTTTTTGAGGCTGTGATGCATCTCAATTATCTCAACATGATAATCACTCAGATACCTGACAGCATATTCAACAAGCTTCCAGAAAACATTCACGCCAACCGAGAAATTTGGAGATATCACCGCAGGTATTTTGTTGCGAATTATTGCTGATTTCATCTCATTGAACTGCTCATCTGTGAATCCCGTGGTTCCGACAACTATTTTTATCCCGTTATCTGCGGCAATACGCACATTTCTCACCGCTGCATCCGCATTTGTGAAGTCAACAAAAACATCAGGCGATGTCTCCTTGAGAACCGCATCCATATCATCGGGATGTGACACATTCACATTGTCGGAAACATGTTCACCAATATCCCTCATGTCAAACGCGGCTACCAGATTCATTTTCTCATCATCTGAAATGCTGCGCACGAGGACACTGCCCATTCTGCCACGCGCACCTGCAACCGCAACGCGTATCATGATTTCAGCTTGACTCCCTCAC
The DNA here is from genome assembly GCA_026134085.1 of Candidatus Methanoxibalbensis ujae. Lineage (GTDB taxonomy): Archaea > Halobacteriota > Syntropharchaeia > Alkanophagales > Methanospirareceae > Methanoxibalbensis > Methanoxibalbensis ujae. Next base: position 12,069 of record JAOQIN010000007.1, on the reverse strand, counting down.
AATAATACCTTCACAGTAATATATCGGGGATGCGTGATGAGAGGCTATGTGCGTGAGATATTCAGCTCATTTCAGGGCGAAGGTCCGCTTGTCGGAAGGAGACAGATATTCGTCCGTTTCTCTGGATGCCCCCTTCACTGTGTATATTGTGATACCCCCCACGCAAGGGATTTCAGCAGCGGCACTCTGATGAGCGAATCAGAAGTGTTGAGAAGAATTTCGGCGCTCAGAACATCGGATCTTCACAGCATTTCATTCACGGGCGGCGAGCCTCTTGCCCAGCCTGATTTTCTGCGCACTCTCGCATCCTCAACTCGTAAGGAGGGATTGGCAAATTACATTGAGACAAATGGATTCAACGCTGATTCTTTCAGCACCACAGCTGATTTATTTGATTTCGCATCAATTGATATCAAGCTGAAAGTGCATAATGCCGTTCCTCCCGAGAAATACGATGAATTATACAGAAATGAGATTGAAACGGTGAGAATATCCGTTGATTCCGGTGTTTATACGATTGTGAAGGTTGTGATATTGAGAGGAACTCCTGTTGATGAGATAAGAAGAATCTGCGATGAACTCTCCTCGTTTGACATAAAGTTTGTGATTCAGCCTTTCACAACCTCAAAGAGGCGAAGAATGGAGCGTGAGCAGCCGGGCGGCGCATGGAATGCTGTGGAATCGCAGGCTGAGCCCCGTGTTGAGGAGCTCTTCAGGATATCTGAGATCGCCGGTAAATTTTTGAGAGATGTGATGGTCATCCCGCAGATGCATAAAATGCTTGATATCGCTTAGACTGGGCGAATGGGCGAGAGGAGAAGAGAAGAGAAGATAGATCGCCTTGGGTGGGAGGGAAGTGAGAGCATGAGCATGTGAGCCTCCTGATCATCTCATTTTTCTCCGAAGAATCTTCTGAGGAACGGATACATTTCCATCATCTGTTCAGATGCAATTTGCTGATAGAGAGAATATGCTATGCTCACAGCGAGGAGCAATCCTGTGCCTGTCGCGTTACCGACTGTGCCGAGCATGTTCGCAAACACGCATAAAGCCCCCAATATTGCGGCGCCCATCACTGTGATTTTGGGGATGTAGCTCTCAAGCATACGCTCAAGCGTCGCAGGCGTCCTTCTGAATCCCGGAATCTGGAGCCCCGAGCGGTGTATCTGCTCTGCGACATCCTTTGCGCCCATTCCAGTGGTGTTTATCCAGAAAAGAGCGAAGACAACGCCGAGAAAGACCATGAAGAAGATGTCAGCGAATATGCGCAGTGCAATTTCCCAGCCTTCGTGGGGTATATGCATGAGCGCCGGAAGCCAGTCATATGGGCTGTAAACAGGTTGAAGTATATACATAAAGCCCGATTGAGGCATCAGTGTGTTTGTTATGACCGTGTTCGTCGTCAAATTTGTCTGTATTGTGTGCTCATATGTGCCGAGGAAGCTTGTGTATGTGTATGTAACTGTTTTTATTCCCTCACTTACGGATTCGGAGGATGCAACTGTGCTTATGCGAGGTGCGATGAATTTTCCGAAAGCCTGAATGCTCATCTGAAGTGCCCTCACGAGAATAACGGGCAGGACACTTGCGTAGAGCAGTTTTATCGGAAATCTTCCACGAGCGCCTCTTGCGAGAGAGTGAGCGAGTGGAATCTCAATGCGAGTGCTTTCAAGATATACGATGATGAAAAAAACAGCTATCGTTGTCATGAGCGCAATTATACCACTTTCAAACAGAAATCTGACTGAAAAAAATTCACCGCTAATCAGCCCGATTTTCTCGGGCATGAAGAATATCTGAATGAGGCGGGGGATAACTCCTATCGCCCACGGTTTTCCACCGAACTCCGCTTCAGGTTCGGGGTTTATGAGACCCGTCACAATAGCCTGCGACACCCCCGCCAGTATGAACAGGGAGACGCCTGACCCTATTCCCCACTTTGACACCACCTCATCCATGAAGTATATGAGGATGCCGCATGCGAATATCTGAAGGAAGAGCAGAAGACTGATTGTGTTGAGAGAGACGCCGAGAGCCTTCGCAACATTTGGATCTGGCCTGTAGAAGCCGATTACATAGCTCATGCTTATAAACGCTGCGAAAACAACGACAAGCAGCTTCTGAAGGTTCTGATAGAATGCTCTGTCCTCCTCAGTTGTCAGATCCAGATCAATAATCTTTGCGCCAACAAGCAACTGAAGCACTATGGATGCGTCAACAATAGGCATTATGCCGAGCGCCGTGAGCGAGAACCTTTTGCCTGCGAAAAGCGCTCTCCATCGCCCGAACATGTCCATCGAGCCCGGACCAAGACCGAAAAGAGGGATGTTGCAAAGTGCGAAGTAAAGGAGAAGAATTCCTATTGTCCATGCGAGCTTTCGCTTGAAATGCACATGAAAAGCCGGTCGCTCAACCATCGGAAACCTGCTCAGAACAGGCGAAATCATATCCCTGAACCTCACCACTCCTTCCTCCGCTGCCACAGGTCTCACCTCCTCTTTATGACCTCTCCCGAGCGCTCAACATACGGCTATCCCCTCTCCTCTGTTAAAAGCCATGCTCCTTCTCCCTTTCTCTCTTGAGATCAGATATTTTAAGTATGGTGAACACATTTAATCCATGCTCATCAAGAAGTGCTCTGTCCTCATCACTCATTTCTTCTCTGTCAACTGCCACGAGAACACCTGCCGGACGCACATTCCTGCATGAAAGCAGCAGTCTCCACACATCCACCTTTGTCCTTCCTGTTGTGATGACATCATCAACGATCAACACACGATCCCCATCCCTCAGGTCCCCCACGATCCTCATTTCAGATGTGTCGCCGTATGCCTTCATATCCTTTCTGTCGTATCCCCATCGCTTGTTAAAGCCGTGCTCGCAGAGTTTTGATGATATCAGCGCTGCAATCGGAATGCCCTTGTATGCGACGCCGTGAACAAAATCAAAATCCACTCCTGTTTCAAGAATGTGACGGACATACGCATCAGCAACAAGGCTCGCATCTTCTCCCGTTTTCATCGCAGCAGCAACATTTATGAAATATTCAGATATGCGCCCGCTTTTCAGCTTGAACCTCCCGAACCTGACAGCACCGCTTTCCAGAAGATGCCTCATTAATCTCCGCCTGTAATCCATCTGTATCCGATTCTCCCGTTTCTCCCGCTCCTCCATCTTCTGATCATCTCCTCATATATCGTCTCCGCCGCCTCCTTCGGATTTTCAGCAGTATATATGGCTCTTCCCACGATCTCATAATCGGCTCCGTTCAGTATTGCATCACCGACAGATGCACCCTGCGTTTTTATTCCGGGCGATATGATGTATGCATTATCAATCATGGATGCGAAATGCCTCAATCGCTGCGGATCTGTCGCGGGAATCACAACGCCGTCAACGCCAACATCCAGAACAGCGGATATCATCTCGGATGATACACGCCTCAAAAACTCATTGCTGCCCTCATGTGTCATATCGACAACAGCAATCACATCTCCTTTTCCAGTTTCTTTGACAGCACGAAGCACATCTGATCCAACAAATGCATGCACAATCACAGCATCCGCACCTGCATCAAATGCGTTCTCCGCTATCCTGCGGCTTATATATGGAATGTCCGCTATCTTACCGTCATATATCACGGGCAATCCAGATATCTCCTTTATCTTCGCCATTATCTTAACGCCTGCCTGCATCTCAAGAGGTCTCCCTATCTTTATCACGAATTCCCCATCAGCATTCCTCATCTCACGCGCAAGCGAGAGCGCTGAGTCCACATCTTCCATGTCAAACGCGACTATCAGTCCCTTTTTCCTCCTCATTCGCATCTCTATGTGGTTTATTTCTCTTCCCTCATTTCTCCTCCCTCTTCTGCTCTCTCCTCCGCGGCGATCTCTCAATTCTCCGCCCGCATGGCTCCAACAGTACATCATGTCAGCTTGGTGAGCCGGGAGCAATCATAATCTCATAATAGAGCGGGATGTGGGAAATGCGTGTGATGTGGTGCCGATGCCCGTGGAGGGTCTCCACCACGTCCTCCGTGAACCTGTCTGGATTTTCAAGTGATGCTTTAAGTGATAAGTGATGGGATGAGGTCACGCAAATCCTCTTCATTCACAATCGCATAAAGGGGAGGAGGAGCATGAACGAGGAACACATTCTGAGGAAATTGCGTGTGATTGCGGATTTTCAGTTTGGAGAGGGTGCGGGAGATGCGCTTTTCACAGATGATGTCAGGTTCATCCGCTCAAAGACGGGGCGCATATCACAGATAGTGGCGGATAAAGGTGCCAGAATAGCGACATTGCGCAGCACGGACGGACTTTTCACACTCGGTATTGAAGGTGCAAATAGATTGCATCGTGCGTTCAAATATCCCGCTCTGCGCGTTATCGTTCGTGATGATGTTTCCGACTTCATAAAAAAGGGGAAGACTGTTTTCTGCAAGCATGTCGTGGACGCGGACCCTGAGATAAAGGCTGGCGATGAAGTCATCGTCGTCAACGAGCAGGACGAACTCCTCGCAACTGGTAAGGCCGTGCTGTCTCGTGATGAGATGCTCGCGTTTGAAAGAGGAGTGGCGGTGAAGGTCAGGAAGGGCATCTCCGAATGACGCCCTCGCTGTGGTCGTGCGTCAGCGACCGAAGCGCCTTTCTCTTGTCTGAAAATCCCTTATCGCACGCAGAAGGTCAATTCGTCTGAAGTTGTGCCAGTTCACATCTGTGAAGTATAACTCGCTGTATACTGATTGCCATATCAGAAAATCAGTGAGATTGGCGCATCCTGAGCGTATGATGAGGTCGGGTTCCGACCTGAATATCAGCGCATCTTCTATCATCTTCTCATCTATATCCGCAGGCTCAATAATCCCGGATTGGACATTTTCAGCGATCCTTCTGAACGCATTTGTCAGCTCGCTTCTGCCTCCAAAGCCCACAGATACCGTGATCTTGAACTCTGCATCTCCCTTCTTTGATAAAAGTGAAAGTGATGATGGGGCAGTCGATGATGAATCCGGGTATGATGATTGTGAATGGGATAACGATTGTGAATCCAGTTCAGATTGCGAATGTGAAGATATGGCATATGATGAGGGAAACAATGAATGAGATGAAGAAAGCGACTGGGAAGAAGGCGATGATGATTGAGAAGAAGGCGATGATGAGCGTATGGGGACGGAACAGGGTGTGTATATAACATAATTGTTATAAACGCTAAGCGCCCAGATCACGCGCTCCACAACACGCCTGCAGGCATCCTTGCAGCATTCATCGTTTATCAGGCTCACATATATGCTGACCTCGTTTACACTGAGAGATATGCACCATTTCACGAATTTTCTGAGTTTTTCAGCTCCGTCACTGCTGTCGCTATCAGCACACAGGCGCGCTGCCGCAGCGATTCCTCGCCGTCTTTTAACAGAGAGTATGTCAACTTCGTTCAGCACGAGCAGTATGTGAGATGGTATTCTCTCCTCCGCCCGCAGTATTCTCCGTTCAAGCAGCTTCTCATATATCAGATGAAACATTTTCCAAGATGCACACATACTCAGTTGATTGAAAGATGAGATCTCAAAGCGTCGGGAGAGGGATTCGAACCCTCGCCTCCCGTAAGGGAGAGCAGGTTAGCAACCTGCCGCCTTGGACCGCTTGGCTATCCCGACTCCCTTTATTTATGAGAAATAAAACTTTAAAAACTTTGGCTTTACGCTCGCCTACAGGCGGCTTATTTTTGATCGCAGCAGATGGTCTGTGATAACGATTGCGAGCATTGCCTCGGCGACGGGCACTATTCTCGGGCATATACAGGGGTCATGCCTGCCGTCTATTTTTATGTTGACCTCTTCCATGCTTCTCATGTTTATGCTTCGCTGCTGTTTTGATATTGAAGGTGTCGGTTTGACTGCTATTCTGCATATGATGGGCTCGCCTGTTGATATTCCTCCGAGTATTCCGCCCGCATTGTTCGTTTTTGTGCGCACTTTTCCTTCTGTGATGAAGAACTCATCATTCATCTCGCTGCCGAGCATTCTCACAGATTTAAAACCAGCGCCTATTTCAACAGCTTTCACTGCGCCAATGCTCATCATCGCCTTTGCGATGTCTGCGTCAAGCTTGTCAAACACGGGCTCTCCCAATCCGGGAGGGACATTCAGTGCGATTACCTCAACGATGCCGCCTACACTGTCTCCTGCTGCTTTCACCTCTTTTATGCGTGATTCCATCTCAGCTGCCGCTTCAAGATCGGCGCAGCGCACTGCATTGCGCTCGGCGTTTTTTCTTATCTCATCAAAACTCAGTTCCCTCGCATGGATGCCGCCTATTTCAATGACATGTCCAAGAATTTCAATGCTGTGAACGGATAATATGCGCTTTGCGATAGCACCCGCAGCAACCCTCGCAACAGTCTCACGACCTGACGCACGACCTCCACCGCGATAATCACGAATTCCATACTTCATCTCATATGTGAGATCCGCCTGCCCGGGTCTCGGAATCTCTCTGAATTTTTCATAGGGTGTTGAATCAACATCTCTGTTCCGGACCATCATTGATATGGGCGTTCCGAGTGTTCTTCCGCGAAAAACACCTGAAAGAATCTCCACTTCATCAGATTCCCTTCTCGCGCTCGTGATATCACTTGCTCCAGGCTTCCTGCGGTCAAGCTCCTTCTGTATGTGCTCTCTTGTCAGATGAATACCGGCGGGACAGCCGTCAACAACAACCCCAACAGCAGTTCCGTGAGATTCTCCCCATGTAGCCACCCTGAAAACCTCGCCAAATATGTTACCTCCGCCCGTCATCACATCACACCTCCTTCTCTCTTCTCTTTATCCCCTTCCATCACCGTATGCATTTGCGTCGGCAGATTGCTGTCAACACCTCCCGCATTCGCTGATAAAACGAAAGAAAAAGAAAAAGAGCAGAAGGATGACACTTGAAGCTATACTGCTGTATACTGATGAGAATGAGAATAAATTGTGAAAAAAGCGACGAATCAAAAGCGATATGCAAAAGAAAGAGATACTGATATAATGTGAAATATAATGTAGTAAAGTAAAAATAAAATAGTATAAATTATAAGATAAAAAAGGCAAAAATCCAATCTATCAGAAATCCAATCTATCAGCGCTCAGAGCCAGACGCAATGCTTAAATGATCTGTCTCATTGACACTTCATATTTTCAACAAAAAAAGGAGAATCATTTCTCACTTTCTTCTCTTTCAGTATATATGATAGCTTGAAATTATTGATGCAACTTTGACGCCAATAATCGAAAATAAAGCAATTATGAAAGTTTCTAAACCCGCTTTAAAGCTGATTTACCTCATTACAAACGCAGCACCCAGATCAGTCAGGACACAAAAGCCAAGCACACCAAATAAGCCATATTAAAGAAAACCATTGCTATAATCAAAAAAGTGATATTATTGTCCTTATAATCGCCACATCATATTTGTCTGTGTGGCATTGATCATAATATTTGTAATCTCAGCCATTCTTGAACAAATGAACATACAATAAACAATGCAAAAACCACCGATACTATTAATAACTAAGTGGTTTGGAGAGCATCTCCCGTTGCAAGAAACACAGAAATACTTAAAAACTAAAAAATATGAAAGAATCAGAAGGAGAGAGATAAAGCGGAATGGATTGAATGAAAAGAAAAAAGAAAGATTAATACTGAATAAATAAAAAATTTCAATATTATTCTGAAACCAAAGTATGGACTATCTGTGAAAGACTGAGAAAATTTTGCAAAATTGTAGAATCTGACTCAGTCTTTGGAAGTGTATTGTAATGAAAAACTGATAATCGTCGGAGCATAAAGCAGGTGAGGCAACAATAGGAACTGGATGGAGTTTCAGATGCTGAATGATGAAGTGAGGAACTGGAGGATCAAGTGGCAGTTCACTTTTTCATGTCACTTTCATTTATGAGCCCTCCTCATGGAACCCGATTGCGCCTAATGCCCGGCGGGCATGCAGGTCCCCTCTCATCTCGAGAGCGAGCACTGGAGGTGCAAACCGCATACGCACCTTATGATCCGAGCGTGACGAGGGCGAGGAGCAAAGCGACGCCGCCCCGAAATCAAGATTATCGGTTTCTATCCTTTAGTCTCATCGCTTCTTTTTTGATTTGAATTTATGTCAATCTATGTCAATTTCATTCAATCCAAGATAACATCGCTATCTCCTTTAAATTTTATGTTTTTATTCAAAGTATAACTTACAAGCTATTAATGACACCCATGTGCGATATATCTCCGATTTACACAAGAACATATCTCTTTAGGAAATCTGTTTTCCCTGTTTCAACATCTTCTTCTTTCAAAGTAAAAATTTGGATTATTTTTTTATTTTATCAATCGTTTGTGATTTTATTACATAAGACGGTTCAGAATATACTTTTAATGCAGCTATTTTACAAATTTCTCTTTCGTGTTCAAACCAAATTGTTCTGATATCAGATATAAATATATTTTCTCACCGACATTAATCAACAAATTATATATATTTTTGAAATTCTACTTTCATAATGTGATGTATATTTTCATTATATTTCTTCTTCCAATAAAGATAATTTGGAGAGCAGGTAAAAACGACTCGTAACTTTTTTTAAATAATTGTTTGAGTTCTGATTTTGTAGATAATGATGATCTTTTATAATTTTTGATTTCGAAATTCAACTACTTCCTCATCGGTGAGGTCAAATCGCACATTTGTTAAAGTATGTTTTCTCAATGGATAGTAAACATCGCCCATCCTAGGATATGCTTTATAATCATAAGCTGCACCTACCTGTTCATCTCCTCTAAATCCCAAATCTACAATATATTATTAATGAGTTTATTAAAAAATCTTCTCAGAGAGGTTTTCTTTTTTCTTCAATCCAATAACCCATTATAAATAATTCTACTAATCTTCATTTCTCCTATTAAAAATCGGAAGTGGATTTTTTGTTAGGCATATCTCTTTTTTTTATTTATTACATCCTTATTATTCTCCAGGAGCTTTCTCAGCGAAGTTGTGTAAACCCCCGCTGAAGCATGCAGAACTTATTTGAAGATAGATGGAAGGCTGAGATGCATCAGGAGTAGGAAAGCAGGAGAAGATAGATTGTTTATGCGGGATTACATTACATCCAGCTATCATATGGCGTAAGGAATTATCGTGTCCCACTACAATCTATCAGGGAGAAAGGTTCAAAAGCAAGGAGAGCCCATGCAGCGTGGTGATCTCCTGTGTAACTTAACTACGATGAGATGGGGGATCGGGTTCAGGGCTGCGAGAGATTGTATTAAAATCCAAGATCCAACATATTGTATGGCAGGTATATGTGTGACAGGGACGCCTGCGGAGAGAGGAACTCCACTCAGAGCTCCATGGAGGCAGGTCTTCTCAATGAATCAGAAAGCACCTTGCGTGAGCGACACACGGTGCAACACCCGCGCTCAGAGCACGGAAGCAATTTGTTTTTTGATGGGGTTTCTCTATCCATCTCTATCCATTGATAATAGGAGGAAGAGATGAAGAGGAAGGTTATGATACTGGACACGACGCTGAGGGACGGTGAGCAGACACCCGGAATATCGTTTACGCCTGAGGAGAAGTTGAAAATTGCGATGCAGCTGGATGAGATAGGCGTAGACATTGTTGAGGCAGGAACCGCTGTTGTTTCTGAGGGGGAGAGGCGTGCGATAAGGGATATAGCAAATGCGGGATTGAGTGCGAAGGTCTGTTCTTTTGCTCGTATGCTGCGTGATGACATTGATGCTGCGCTCGGCTGCGATGTGGATGCTGTGAACATTGTTGTGCCTGTATCTGATGCGCACATTCAGAAGAAGCTGCGTATAAGCCGCTCTGAGCTTGTTGAAAGAGCTGTTGAGGCGACAGAATATGCGAAAGCACACGGTGTTGAGGTTGAGATAAGTGCGGAAGATGCGTCAAGAGCGGATTTTGCATTTCTCAAATCCGTTTTTAAGCACCTTTCAGAGGCATCTGCAGATCGTCTTTGTGTGTGTGATACAGTGGGAGTTCTGACACCTGAGAGAGCGAAGGATATTTTCGGAGAGTTGAAGAAGGAGAACTTCACGCTTTCAGCGCACTGCCACAACGATATCGGACTTGCAACTGCAAATTCTGTTGCAGCAGTCATCTCAGGTGCTGATTTCGTGCATGTCACTGTAAATGGGATGGGTGAGCGTGCGGGAAATGCATCGCTTGAGGAGGTCGTCATCGCGCTTGAAATTCTCTATGGAATTGATACAAACATAAAAAAGGAGCGCATATATGAGACATCGCTCATTGTCCGCAAGCTTGCGAAGATGCCGGTGGCTCCTAACAAGCCGCTCGTGGGCGATAACGCGTTCACACACGAGTCCGGCATGCATGTCCACGGAACGCTCGCTGATGAGCGCCTTTATGAGCCCTTTGACCCCAGGATCATAGGAAGAACGAGAAGATTCGCATTCGGAAAGCACACAGGAAGGGCATCTGTGAAAATGGCGTTGGACGAGATGGGAATATCAACTGATCAATCGCGGAGATCTCCCACGGGCATATTCGCGAGCGAGGAGCAGATTGATCAGATAATCAGCCGTGTGAAGGAGCTCGGAGACAAGGGAAAACTCGTGACAGATGCTGACTTTCAAGCAATTGTTGATGATGTTCTCCAAATAAAGAGGGAGGAGAGAATAAAGCTGATAGATCTCTCGGTCGTTTCTGGAAAGCATGTTCAGCCTACAGCTTCGCTGCGACTGACAGTTGATGGTGAGGAGATTGTTGTTGCAGATGTGGGCGTGGGTCCTGTTGACGCCGCCATAAACGCGTTGCGAAAAGCACTCTCATCACGGAAAATTGATGATGTCCGCCTTGATGAATATCATGTGGACGCGATAACAGGAGGCACGGACGCTCTCGTAAATGTGGTTGTAAAGGTGAGCAGGGGTGATAAAACAATAACCGCAAAGGGCGTCAGCGAGGATATTGTGCTTGCTTCAGTACTCGCAATGATAAATGGCATAAATCGCCTGTATGAGCGCAACTTCCACAACAGCACCATCAGAATCAGAAACAAAGCAAAGAAAAACACGGAGCTGTCCGCGAGATGATGTGAGCATCTTATTCAATGCACATGCCATGAGGGATAAACTGCACAAATTGCACAGACGGGCGACGCTGTTTTTTACTCCATCTCACACTTGCTCCATCTCACACATATGTTCAATCTTCATACAACGCATCACTTCATTTTTATTTGCATTTGCACATTGGCGAGATTCACCATCTTGCCCATCTTCACCATCTTGCTCATCCCGTAATCATAACGAAACACCAAACCGCGGTCCTCCAGATCCCGTAATATTCTCGAGAGCGTGGACTTCGGTATCCCAGTTCGGGCTGAGAGGTCAGCCTGGTTCATCTCTCCGTATTCCATGAGCGCTTCTATCACTTTCTTCTCATTACCTTTCAGTATCTTCAGCAGTCCTGCTTCATCCTCTGCACTGCTTTTTTCCGGAATTTGAACTGTGTGTGTATCCGCATTCTTAAAAAGCGATTCCAAACTGGACTCCTTCTGCTCAGCCCCATGCTCCATCTTCTCCCTTTCTTTTTCTTTTTCTGTATCGGTGAATCCCAGGAAAAGCAGATAAAAAGCGCTTGCACCGAGCATGAACGAGGCGACAGCAATTATCACGCAATCCAGAAGAGTATATACATTTGGGATTTCCTTCACGTAGGTTGACTCTCCCTCGATAATCACCTGAACGGTGGTGGGAAGCATGAACTTTGATGCGAGCATGAACACTGCCACGATAAACAGAGCCATGACAAATGCGGTTTTACCCTCTATTCTCATCGCTTTTGCTTTACCCCCGGCTCTCGTCCATCTCATTTCTTCACATAATAATTTTGTATGATTTTCTGTATGACTTTCAGTGAGTTCAGCTCCGATTGTGAGTTTGGTTCCGATGAAATGATGGTGATAGGAGCGGTGGACTTACCCTTATCACCTTTCCTTTCTCCAGGTCCACATGCACGAAGTATATCGTTCCATCTTCCAGCT
>JAOQIN010000069.1 GCA_026134085.1 Candidatus Methanoxibalbensis ujae | reverse complement strand
AGATGTGTTGAAATCGCTTGAAAAAGACATCTTAACCACCTCAAGGAGACTCCATCCGAGAATGTGGAGAGGAATTGAGGCAAATATTTAAATAATAATATATAACTATGCAGGTTGCAAAAATTACGGTGAAGGTTTCCAAAAAGATTAATAAGGATAAGTTTCTTTGAGGAATTTCTTTAACACTTCTGAAGGAAGAATACAAGAAGTCAAAGGATTTCAGGAAATCCGCTTTCTTCCTTTACGAACTGCTTTTACAGAGTGTAGAGCGTGGAGACATGGAGGCTGTTGCATGGGCTACCGAAGGTTTGCTCAATTATCCAAAACAGAGGTATTCAGAGAAGGAAGTGCAGATGCTTAAAAATGCGGTCAGGGTGCTTATGGACATTAAGAGAAATTACTGCAACGAAAACGTAAAAGTAGAGGATGTGAACAGGAAATACGATGAATTGAAGGACAATTTATTTGAAGATTTTGTAGAGGAGATTGAGAGAGATGAAGATTTGGGGATGGTCATAAGAGAGATGAATGCGGAGCTGAGAGAGGAGGAATATTTGGACGAAAAGCATGTGAGAAATCTTGAACGCTTCTGTGTTAAGTTTGTGAAGAGGTGGATTGAGAGGTTTTTGAGGTGATGAAAATGCGCATGGAGGTCCGCAACAGTGACCGATAATTATAACCATCCTCATCATAACATAATTGATGATGAAGGATGCGTCGGAAGGAGGAGAGTGGTCATGGTAAATGTCACAATTCCAGGGTATATATGCGAAATATCAGAAGAAGAAAAGAAAGAGTTAGAGAAGCTACTGTTCAATTTCGGAAAAGCGAGGAGAAGAGCATACTCAATGAAGCGAAAGGGATACACGAAGTCAGAGATAGAGAAGATTTTGCAATATGAGCTTCGTTTGAATTCACGCTATATAAAAGATGCTTACCACTCTGTGAAAGATTTACCACCTCACGTCACATTCGGGGGTCTTAATAATCAAAGATTAAGAGAGAAGGGGAAGATTTCGAAAGAAGAATACCACAGAAGGCGGAATTCTATCGTCATATCTCGCGGCGATAAAAGTGATAACCTCAACATACGGTTAACGGAAAGGATGGAGCTTCGCATTAACACTGGTCATAGAAAATGAATTTATCCGAAAGTGTATATTCCGAAGAAGTATCTTGATAGATATGGTCATCTTCTTGATGGTTCTGCCCCTTACACAGTCATAATAAAACGACGCAATGAAGGCTATGATGTCCGCATAACAGTTGAAGTTCAAACAGAAGTGAAAGAGGGGGAGAGAGTGATGGCTTTAGACATCAACGCAGGTCACATAGATTTCGCCGTAGTGGGAAAAGAAGAGCCTGATGTTATTGCCACGGGCAGAGTAGAAGTTCATGAGACGCAGTTCGTGAGAAAAGGAAAGAGAGCATACAGAATTCATGAAGCGGTTGATAAAATAGGAAATATTGCCAAGCACTATGATGCAGATATTGTTGTTGGAAAACTGAATACAGGTAAATTCAATTCAAATAATAAAAAGGCGAATCGTGAAGTAAAGAACATGCCTCAATATAAATTCAGGAAAACGCTCAAGAAGTTGGAAAGAAAAGGAATAAAAGTGATAGAGAAATCTGAAAAGAACACCTCAAATGTTGGAGAGAAAATTTCTCCTCTTGTAGGCTTAGATGTTCATAAGTGTTCAGCAATTGCATTCGCAGTGAAAAGCATAAGCTATAACCTCTTCAGGCATCTTATCACGCTCCTCTCCGTAGCATCCTCAAATGAAGGCGATGGAAGTCAGAGGGGAAGACGAAGGAGAGGTAAGCGGGCTTACTGCCCACGCCCAGGGCTGAGAGTGATGAGGTTCTGGGCGTCGCCTCAGAGCGGCTACCCGGCGATACCAGGTAGCTGGGGCTTCTCCTTCTTGGAGAGGTTGAGAGCGGGCCTACCATGCATTCGTGTGAAGGTATGTTAGGTCAGGGCGACCTGGAAGTGAAGGTGTGCCGAGAGCGTCTCGTGAGGAAGTGATTGAGCGAGGGGAGGGAGAGCCTTTGGTAGTGAAAGTGAAAGGGCCTGCGGAGAGCGGGAAAGCGAACAAGGCACTGCTTAAGGTGCTTGCAAGGCATTTCAACGCAGCAGAAGTATTTCCGCGGTTAAACCTACGCCGATGATAGATCTCGAGGGATTAAACGAGATATTCGCTTCAGATGCAGGTTGCACCGTTATTTCTTTTGTAGTTGAATTCGTCGCACCTTCACTTTCACGTCTTTAGATGTCATTTTCATCGCTTTTTCAGCCACATATTTCCAGTCTGCGAGGTCTTCGCTTATTAATTCTGAGGTTGTTTTGTTGAAAATAGCGACATGCCAGGATGCATTGAACGATGATTTCAATTTTGGTAGCTTCCATCTGAGCGTGAATGTTTTATCGTAGTGCGGTGATAACAGCAGCGAACGGTTGTTTATTATTATGAAATGCTTGTCATAATCAAGTATGTCAAGACACCATAGGAATTTCACGCCCTCCCTTTCACCCGGGTTCGTAATTGTTATGTTTATGAGCATCACATCGCCAGCTGTGTATTCGTATTTGTCCGTTGATATGAAAACACTCGGCTCTTCCATTGCAGTTCTTGCAACCTCAAGATAGCCTTTAGTGGTAGAGACATCTATCGGATTTCCGTCATCATCATCGATCTTCGTAACCGTTATGACGAGGTCGGTTTTCCCTTTTTCATCACCTCTTAACGTTAGTCTTGCTAAGGAGATGTTCTTATCGCCACTTTTTATCTCATCGTTAAGGTCAGCGCATTTCATCCATACGGAATCTGCGGGTAGAGGGGAGTTGGAGTGCAAAGTTGCCCATTCTGGGAAGCTTACGGATACGATTTCAGCTACTTCGGGATTGGATAGCGAGACCGTGAGGTTATAGCCTGATAGACCATTTGGTGCGCTGTCGAGGGTTATGTTTATTGTATTCGTGGAGTTTGGCGGGATTTTAATCTTGGGTGGGTTAAATGAAACAGTTGAAATATTTGATGATGGAGCATATACTTTTATAAAATCATGGTAAGACTTCCCTGCTGAGCCTGAAGAGCGTACTCCTAAGAATATTTTCTTCTTATTTAGAACATCTGGATGAAGCTTTTTCTTAGATGCATAGATCAAATCACCATCAACATAGAACTTAACGTATCTATCGCTTCCAACTACTATCTTGTAACTATGCCATCCATTAATGTAATCATCAGCACTGAGATTATATCCTACACTCTCAGACGTTCCGTCCTCTGCATAAAGAGCCGCCCTAAAGTACGCATGCCTCCTCTTCTCCACAGGAGTTGCCCAGCAAGCATCTCCTGTATAGAATATTCCAGTGTAAACACCGAGTGGATAACTTTCAGTAGGACAAGGACTTTCCCCTGTTGGTGTGTTCTGTCTTGTTATCCCAATAATTGCGTCATCCCAGCATCCAGTAACATCTGTTACTCGCAGAAACATATCAGACTCCATTGTAAAGCCGTTTGGGAATGAGAAGTTCTTTTTTGAGACAACCCCGCTGTTGCACCAGCTATCTCCATTGTTATCGAAAACTCCATTCCTTCCTTCTACAGATGCCAGAACACGTGGGGATGGAGAACCGAAGGGAATCCAGGTATTAAGGTTGAGTTCACTGAAATCGTCTTCAAATATAACTGAGAGATTATTTATGGCGAGAGCATAAACAGTCGTGCCACTACCCAAAACAATCTCTTTTACGTTATCCTCCCCTAAGTCGGCAACGTATGCAACACCATCCCTCGGATAATCATATTTCACTTTTCCATCGCTTGTAAGCACATAAACCTTGTCAGAAACAGCAACTACTTCGCCCATTCCATCATTGTCCACATCACCCGCAAATGGTATCTTTACCGGGTCTATTGTTTCATACTTCCATTTCAAGTTGCCTTCGTAGTCAATACAATAAGCATTGTTGTCGTATGAACCTGCAATAACTTCCCCTTTGCCATCGTTGTTTAAATCCGATGCAAGTATAGATTCCTCACCAATACGACCCTTCGTTCCATACTTCCATTTCACATTCCCGTTTGAATCCAGTGTATAAACATTGTTGTCATCAGATCCGGCTATTATTTCATTAATGCCGTCACCATCCAAATCAAAAGGAAATACACTGAAGATATTACTGTGATCTACACCTGAATGCCAATACCATATCTGGCTTCCGGCATTGTAATCATAGCCATTAACAGCAGCCGGAGCTTCTCCACTTACGTCGTTGCCGTTAAATAAAGCTATTGCACCCTCATAGCCGTAATCATTATTCACAAAACCTATTACGATTTCGCTATCTCCATCGTTATCTATATCACCGATCTGGATGGAATATACATGTCCGGGATTCCAGTATTCTCCCTCAAGATTCCCACCTTCTCCGAGAATACAAACACGACCCGGGAACCAGTAATAGTGAGTAGAGCCAACAACAATTTCCTCCTTTCCGTCGTTATCTACATCTCCAGCAGTAATCACTCTAACATTGAGTTTATTATCGGGCCAGTAGTGTTTTGCTCCTGTCTGGAATTTCCAAAGTAAATTCCCACTTGAGTCAAAAGTATAAATATTGCCAAGGTCTTTGTAATCAGTTCCTGCTACAACTTCCTTCTTCCCATCGCCATTGAAATCCGCTGCACAGACAGCCATGACCGCACTACCTGCGGTATATTCCCATTTTTTGTTTCCTTTTGAGTCGAACACATAAATTTTATTTTCATCAGTGCCTGCAATTACTTCTTTTTCGCCGTCGTTATCTAAGTCTGCCGAAAATACATCCTTAACGTTTCCACTGACTTTAGAGTGCCATAGCTCCTTCAATTGAGATGGCAGTTCATTTTCCACCTTTATTTTCCTTGTAGTAGAGTTAGTCAGGCTTGAATCATCGGTTACTGTAAGTTTTACCCTGTATTCGCCTTCTGAGGAATAAGAATGTGTTACTATTTTTCCTGTTGCGGTATTCCCATCGCCGAAGTCCCACTCGTAATTCGCTATGAATCCATCAGGGTCGTAAGAGGGGGATGCATTAAATGTTACTGGTTGGTTTACCACGGGGTTTGGTGGTAAATATGTGAAGTTTGCAATTGGTGGAAGATTACCAGTTACATTAACTTCTGTCTCACCTCCAACAGCAATGGGATTTACATTATACGCAGAAACTTTACCAGTAATGTAATAAGTTCCACTTTCAGCGTTAGAGGGCACCGTAACATTATAAACTACCGTTTTACTATCTCCTGCAGATAATTTCTCAGTCCAAATCCACTCAATAGTAGATTCCTTAAATGCAGCGGCATCGTCGCTTACTCGTGTTACTTCCCAACCACTGGGTATGTCCTCATCCAAAGCAAGTGCTTCTATTTCTTGATTTGCTGTTATGGTAACCGTCACGGTAAACGTATCTCCGGGATTAACTGCCTGATTTGAGATATCTCTCATTGCGGTTATCTCTCCCGCTGCCATTACGGGTATAGCCGATACTAACACCGAGAACAACACTATTCCTATTGCCAACACGCTTATTCCTTTTTTATTCAACACATCTATCTTCCTTCTATTTACCTTCTTCATTTTTCTTCTCCCTCCCTTCGTTTATTTTCCCCAAATTAAATATTTCTCCTATCCAACAAGCCATTGATGAATCACCTCCTGTAATCTTGCAGTGGTAATCTCTGCACCTGTTTTCGGTGCTGACTCATCATTCAACCAGCAGTGAATCGCTTCTTGTAGTTCAGCAGTTGTGATTTTCTCTCCTCCATCTGAATCGGGGTCGTTCCAGGGGTTCCAATCCCCCATTCCCTCAGTCGTAAACGACCAGGTATAAT
>JAOQIN010000068.1 GCA_026134085.1 Candidatus Methanoxibalbensis ujae | reverse complement strand
AATTTCGGACGCCTCTGAAATTCATTCGCCACCTGCATGGCTGAGAGAGCTGGTAGGACTGTAGTGTTCCTTCAATGGGAGTTCTTTTGAGGAAGCAGGAACCCAACTGGATGCCCCTCTCTGAAGTGAGGGCAGGAGGTCACGAAACTGCCTGCGGAGAGCGATCTCCATGAATGAGCTTGCATCCCTGAGGAGCGGCGGAAAGCTCTACCATCAAATGCATTATAACGATAAACGATCAAACGGGTTCAAGCCATTTCATGTATGCGCTTTCCTTCGCACTCACCACATCAAAGAACTTCCGCTGGATCTCCCGTGTTATCTCACCAACCTCGCCTTTTCCGATGACAACACTGTCTATCTCTCTTATAGGCGTGATTTCTGCTGCTGTTCCCGTGAAGAAAGCCTCGTCAGCGCTCAGGACCTCTGATTTTGTGAGTGTTCTCTCCTCAACATGTATGCCCATATCTCTGGCAAGCTCAATAACAGTGTTTCTTGTGATTCCCGGAAGAATCGCAGAGTCAAATCCGGGCGTCAACAGACGACCATCTCGCACGATAAATATGTTTTCACCGGGTCCTTCCGCAACATATCCCTTGCAGTCAAGCATTATCGCCTCGTCAAATCCTTTCTGACGGGCTTCCATCGCCGCGAGGAGTGAATTCAGATAATGACCGCATGCCTTCGCAACCGCAGGCACTGTGTTCGGATGAAATCGCTGCCATGATGAGAATGTGCATCTTATGCCCTTCTGAAGTGATTCCTCACCGAGATACGCACCCCATTTCCAAGCAGCGATCACGCATTCCACAGGACATCCATACGGAATAACACCGAGATGATGGTAGCCGTAGAACACAATCGGACGAATATAGCACGCATCAAGCCCATTTATACGCACTGTCTCCTTTATCGCATTGCATATCTCATCTTTTGTATACGGAATATGCATCCCATATAACCTCGCTGACCTGAAAAGACGATCAATATGCTCCTTCAATCTGAAAATGAAAGAGCCCTTTTCCGTTGCATAACATCTTATGCCTTCAAAAACTCCAGTTCCATAGTGCAAACCATGAGAGAGCACATGCACTTTCGCATCTTTCCAATCAATGAACCGCCCGTTGAACCATATTTTGCCTGTCTCAGGCAACTTCGCCGGCACTTCCTCCTCTGACAACATCACATCCGTATTTTCTCATGATTTTAAATAAATCATGATCTGTGATATCTCTACCGCTGCTGATTTCTATCTTTTTGGATTTTTATCTTTTTGGGAGGAAGGATTGTTGGAAGAATGTGTGTCCCGGGATCTGCCTGTTGTCACCTCTGCCATGCGGAGTGAGAGAGACGATAGGGTCACATGAACTGTCAGCGATGCTGACTCCGCACCCTGCATTGGATCTGAGATAAACAGCAAAGGAGAATGTATTTTTTGTCATCATCATTGAATGGAAACAGAAGGAAGGTGATACACGCTCATTTATTTGAGTTTGGGGAAAACTGGAGAAAGATTTGTAATGCCTTCGGATAAGAGGGCTGACATTCAATGTGAAATAGGAGATTCAATATTGTCGTTGAATCGTTGGGGAGATCATTGGATTATTGAGTGGTTGCATTGAGAGATTGTATTGAGAGAAAGTATTGAGAGAAAGCTGAAGATGAGGAGGAGAAAGAAATGTGCGCCGATAAAAACTAAATGTGAGGATAGGAGTATTGATGGAGGATGGGACTGTATAGGAGCAGGGAGGAGAAGAAGGAGATTGCGGCGTTCTCCGCGGCATCGCTTGTGGATGACGGCATGATTGTCGGCTTGGGAACGGGCTCAACAGCTGAGATTGTGATCAGGATATTGGGGGAGCGCATGAAAAAGGAGGGCATGGAGATATCAGGCGTGCCGACATCTTTCAGGACTGAAATGAAAGCGATAGAGCATGGGATTCCTCTCGTCTCCCTATCTGAGCATCCGACACTTGACATTTACATAGACGGTGCTGATGAGGTTGATGCGAAATTGAACATGATAAAGGGTGGTTGGGGCTCTCACACGCGTGAGAAAGTTGTTTCTTATGCTGCGAGAAAGGTTGTTATATGTGTGGAGGAGGAGAAGAAATCAACATTTTTGAGAAAGCCGGTCCCTCTTGAGGTGCTTCCGTTCGCGTTCAAAGTTGTTGAGCGCTGTGTGAGAGATCTCGGCGGTGTCCCGAGATTGAGGACTTCAGAAAGAGGGGGCGTTTTCGTCACTGAAAATGGAAATATAGTTCTGGATGCTGATTTCGGCGTTATTGAAGATCCGGACGATCTGAGCAATGCTCTTTCTTCAATCGCTGGCGTCGTTGAGCATGGCATATTCACAAATGCAACTGAAGTTCATATAGGCACAGGTGAAGGTGTTGTTATTGAGAGGAAGGAGGTGTATTGAGGATGAAGCTTCTTGTCAGCCCCCGTGATGTTGAAGAGGCGTCTGCGGTCATACGAGGAGATGCGGATATCGTTGATGTCAAAAATCCGAGAGAGGGCTCGCTCGGTGCGAATTTCCCCTGGATAGTGCGCAGGGTGAGGGATATTGTTGACCGTGAGAACCGCAGGAGAGAAAACAGAATAGAGATGAGCGCTGCTATAGGAGATTTTGATTTCAAGCCGGGCACGGCGGCACTCGCTGCACTTGGCGTCGCTGTGGCGGGTGCTGATTATGTGAAGGTGGGTCTGCTTGTGAGGAAAAGGGAGGAGGCAACGGAACTGCTGAACGCCGTATCCCGTGCGGTGAAGGAGTATGACTGTTCAAAGAATGTTGTTGCCGCCTTCTTCGCAGATTTTGAGCGTGCCTGCACAGTATCTCCTTTTGAAATCTCGGAGATAGGACATGCTGTTGAGGAACTTGATGTCGCGATGGTGGACACAGCAGTCAAAGACGGTCGCTC
Organism: Candidatus Methanoxibalbensis ujae; assembly: GCA_026134085.1. Taxonomy (GTDB): domain Archaea; phylum Halobacteriota; class Syntropharchaeia; order Alkanophagales; family Methanospirareceae; genus Methanoxibalbensis; species Methanoxibalbensis ujae. Next base: position 2,982 of record JAOQIN010000068.1, on the reverse strand, counting down.
TTCTTTTGAATTTCTCGGTGAGGAGGGCATGCAGAGATTCGTGGACGATGCTCATGCCATGGGTTTGAAGGCGGCGGTGGCAGGCGCGCTGAAGTTTGAGGACGTCCCGAAAGCCAAGCGAATCGGTGCTGATATTCTCGGTGTGAGAGGTATTGTGTGCGGCGGGGACCGTGAGAGCAGCGTGAGAGAGGAACTCGTGCGAGCGCTTAAGATGCGCGTGAAAAGCACTTAGCCCTGTGGTGTGTGCTGTGCGGTGCTGTGCGGTGAGGTGATGAATGAGTGCGGTGAGGTTGAATGAGTGCAGTAATAAAAGAGTGCGATGGGTGATATGATGCTCAAGATTGCGCACACGCCTGATGCTGATGATGCGTTCATGTTTTACGGCATGATATCAGGCTCAGCGGGCATTGTTCATGTGGTTGAGGACATTGAGACTCTGAACAGAAAAGCGATGCGCACCGAATATGATGTCACCGCGATTTCAGCGCATGCATACGCATTTGTCCACGAAAAATACCGCATTCTGTCCGCTGGTGCGAGCGTTGGAGATGGCTATGGCCCCGTTTTAGTGTGCTCATCAGAACGCTCATCAGAGCGCTCATCAGAACGCTCATCAGCAGTTTCAGCAGCAGATCTGGAAGATTTTGAGAGTGTGGCGATTCCTGGCAGATACACGACTGCTGCGCTCCTCCTGAGTCTTGCGCTTCCCGATTGCGAGGTTGTGGAAATGCGTTTTGAAAGGATACCGAATGCGGTGTTGAGCGGTGATGTGGATGCGGGCGTGCTGATTCACGAAGCGCAGATCACATACGAGCGATTGGGACTCAAAAAAGTGCTTGACTTCTGGGAGTGGTGGCACTCACGCACAAAACTTCCGCTTCCTCTGGGGTTAAATGTGATAAATCGCAGTATTTCTGAGGAAAAGCAGCGGGAATTTCTGCATGAAATGCGGGAAAGCGTGAGATATGCGATTGAGCATGCGGATGAGGCGCTGAGATATGCGATCAAATATGCGAGGGGTGCGGATGAGGATGTCATCAGGAGGTTCGTGCGGATGTATGTGAACGAGCGCACATATATGATGGATGAGGAAGTTGTCAAAGCGCTTGATGTGCTGTATGCTATGGGAGAGGAGCATGGACTCTTCAAAAAACCGCCGCTTGACATACTTTTCTGATCAGCCATCATTTAATTTGTCGCCCCTGCATGAAGTGCATCTGCAGTTCAACGACCTCTCTGCTGCTCCTGGCGTTTGCATAGGCCTCAAGCATTTTGCCGTTCAGTGAGATGAATGCGTGACCCCACTTGAACTTGCTCATGATGAGATTTGCGTGCTCTTTTTCACCGAGTATAAACAGGGATGCGGCGATTGCCTCTGCCGAGCTCAGTATAAATGGTCTGCCGAAGTTCACAGGGTTCGCTGCGATGAGGAAGGGCAGCGCGCGGAGATTGCCGCGGGCTCCGCGATGAACTGTCTGAGCTGTGTTTTCATTCTCTATTCGGCGCCATGAGCAGTCTATGACCGCGATCCCCTGTTTTGATGCGATATCCGCATCTGCCGGCGAGAGTGCGGTCTCAGCAGTCGGAAACAGGAGAAGAGCCTTTCGCAGGCGCCGCAGGCTGCTGACGCGCTCAATCAATCCGAAACGCTCAAGACGCCTGACAGTGCATCTCTTCGGATGACAGTCCCCCGCATCATAGGCGTAGAGGCGCACATAATTCCATTCTTCTTTAAAAGAAATCCTCATGAGGAGGAGGTCCTGATGCTCAGGAGGTGAGGCGCGTGATATTTCTGTCGGGAGGGACAGGCACGCCCAAGTTGCTCATCGGTATGAGGGAGGTTTTCGGTGAGGAATCTCTCAAGGTCGTTGTGAACACGGCGGAAGATGTGTGGGTATCGGGGAATCTCGTATGTCCCGACATAGATGCCGTGATATATGCGCTTGCAGAAGTGATTGATGAGAGGAAATGGTGGGGCATCCGCAACGACACTTTCAACACGCACTTCGCGCTTAAGAGGCTGGGGCATGACGAGAAAATGCGCATAGGCGACTTTGACAGGGCAACACACATATTACGCTCTGAACTGCTGCGCGGTGGTTCAACACTGACAGAGGCAACAGCTGTGCTCGCAAGACGATTCGGAGTTTCTGCGGAGATAATACCGATGACTGATGAGCCTGCTGCGGTGAGAACAATAATTGAGACGGATGATGGAGATATGCACTTTCAGGAGTTCTGGGTTTCGCGGGGAGGCTCACCGAATGTGCGTGGCGTCAGGTTTGACGGCATTGAGGATGTCAGACCCTCTGAGAGGTTTGAAGAATTACTTCGCACGGAGGAAATTGTCATAATCGGTCCGAGCAATCCGATAACGAGCATAGGACCCATACTGAGACTGCGAGGCATCAGAGATAAATTGAGAGCTAAAAAAGTGATCGCTGTATCTCCGATAATCGGAGACAGTCCTGTGAGCGGTCCTGCCGCGAAGTTCATGCGCGCATGCGGATTCAGTGTCTCCGCCGAGGGCGTGCTTGAATGCTATGAGGATTTTCTGGATGCTCTTGTCGTGGATTTGCATGACAATGTCAATCATCCAAAAGTCAGCGTGTTCAATGCTGATATATTGATGAGGGACAAAAAAGACAGTGTTGCGCTTGCAAATGTTTTGAAGAAAATAATCGGAGATATGATATAAACCGTATATGGTGGCATGTCATGGGACCTGCTGGTGACGCAACCCGGCAACAATCACAGATTCATTAATGCATTTTTTTGCACAGTTCTGCCTCTCATTACCGATCCTTCTGTCTGTTGGTAGTGTCAAGATTAACACCTCCAATAGAGAGAGCCATAAAGCACTCAATCCGGCTCTGTAATCAGAAGAGCTATTGAAAGGAAACCTGTTCCAGAACCTCCTCGCCCTCTTAAACAAAGAAACCCTTTCTATCACCAAATATCTCATGTTTCAATTCTGATTTA
>JAOQIN010000067.1 GCA_026134085.1 Candidatus Methanoxibalbensis ujae | reverse complement strand
TTTCCTGTCCTCGAGTGTTTCTTCTCTGTCTATCAGGTCCTCATTGGAAGTCCTCATTGGAACGCATCTTCTTCGCTTTCTTGAAGTTATCACCTGAGAAACTCTCCCGCCTCGTCAGACATATGATTGCACCTGACTGTCTTCGTCACTTCCATTTAACTTGACTCACCCACATCCCCTTCCGCTCATTTGAAAAGGAAGGGATTGGCAGCAACATTAGATCGGTAGTTTTTAATAGTAGAAAAATATTGTCTTTATAAATTTATTTATAAAACAACTTGAAAAAAAGTGGGAACAATGTCTGATTTAAATTAGGATATACATAAAAAGCAATTGACTGCTTCAGTCAGGTGCGTGAAGATTCTGAGCGAGAAATGAATCTTTAAACATGGCACACCGGAGGAGCAGGATGAGAGAGGTTGAAGAGATAAGGATGGAGCATGGTGCTGGAGGGGAGGCAATGCGTGAGCTGCTCAGGGAAATCATGCAATATTTCGCTGATAGCGAAAATGTGCCCGGTGATGATGGAGATGTGCTGCTGTCCAACTGTGTGTGTGAGGAAGTGCCGCTTGATGCGTTGGACGATTCCGCAGTTTTCAATGGAATTGTGTTCACAACAGACTCACACACCGTGAAACCTCTTTTTTTCCCCGGCGGCGACATCGGTTCTCTTTCAATCGCGGGCACTGTTAATGACATCGCAGTGATGGGAGCATCTCCCGTATGCATGTCAGCAGCGTTCGTGATAGAGGAGGGTTTTCCAATGTCCGATTTTGTGCGTGTGCTCGGAAGTATGCGAGATACCGCACATATGGCATCTGTTAAAATTGTTACAGGAGACACAAAAGTTGTGGAAAAAGGTGCAGTCGACAGGATTATCATAAACACATCCGCCATCGGTTTTCGCACTGAGGCACTTGAACATAATTTTGATGTGGTGCGGGATTATCGCGGGCGCGCTGATATAAGATGGCTTACTGATTCAAATTTGAAAGACGGAGATGCGATAATTGTATCGGGATACATCGGAGATCACGGCATCGCACTCCTGTCTCACAGAGAAGGCATAAATTTTGACTCTGAGTTGAAATCGGACATCGCACCGCTTAACAAGCTCGTTCAGGAAATCCTCAAAGTTGGTGGAATTGTTGCGATGAAGGATCCCACAAGAGGAGGACTTGCAAACGCACTCAACGAATTCAGCGAAAAATCCGGCGTGGGCATAGAGATAGAGGAGGAAAGGATTCCAATACGAGAATCAGTCAGGAGCGCGTGCGAGATGCTCGGGATAGACCCGCTTGAAATCGGAAATGAGGGAAAAATCGTGATGGGTGTTGTGAGTGAGATTGCTGAAGATGTCCTTCGTGCACTCAGACACGACGAACTCGGGAAAAATGCTGAAATCATCGGTTATGCCTCAGAGGAACTGAGAGGTGTTGTCATGAAAACGGAGGTGGGCGGCAGGAGAACAGTTGAGCCACCCATCGGAGACCCTGTGCCGAGAATATGCTGAGCTGAGATCATGCTGTTAACGACTTTCAAAAACGACTTTCAATTGCTTCCACAACGCATCTCAACTCATGCGCGAAGCGTGTTTTAAGCAGATTTTCCGCATTTCCAATTGCATGTTCAACGCACGGATCAAAACAGACATTGAATGTGCTTCTTTCGCCGATGGCACCTGAAATGCCACCTGCAGCAGGATGCACAGGAAACTCCGGATCACTCATGTTTTCAACGACGCACAGGATTCTCTTTCCCATCTCACAAAGCATGCATGCCATCCTCCTCACAACCTCAGCCGAAAGTATTGAGGGAGTTGTGACAAGTATGAATTCCACACGCCTCACAAGCTTTAAAAGCTCCATCATCGCCTCACCAAAGCCGGGAGGCATGTCAATGATGAGAAAATCAATCTCTCCCCAGCGCGTTATCGTGAGAATCTCCTTTAAAATGTCTGAGAGTGAGCTTCCTCGAAGCGGAACAGCCCTCTCTCCCGCGAAGAACGCAACACTCATGACCTTCACACCGCATATCTCAGGTGGTATAAGACCATTGTCCTCAATTGGTTTCTCACAGCATGCGCCGAGAATCAGATGCACAGTCGGCGATGAGATGTCCAGATCAAGCAACCCCACCTTATATCGCTCGGCAAGTATCAATGACAGCACTGCAGCCGTCAGACTTTTTCCCGTTCCCCCTTTGCCTCCTGAAACCGCTATCACACGCCTCACAGAGGAGAGCCTGTGCTCTATCACATACTCACGAATGTCCTCCCGCTCTCCCATACACGCTCACCAGCCCTGTGCTCTCAGCTCAGCCTCATCACCCGGCCTCATCACCGATTATCCCCGATTATCACAGATTATCACAGATCATCCGCCCCACACCCACACTGACACTTCTTCAGGATAAGTATTGTGGCGTCATCATCTTCCTTTCCGTGAGCATCAATTATGTTCTCAGCCATCTGCCTCAGATCATCGGAAAGATAACGGGATAAGATAAAATGTTTTATGCCATCAGAGTTCATCACGAGCCAGCCATGCGTAAAATGGTAATTGAAAACCCTGAAATATCTCAAATTCCATCCCAAAACTCCACTTATGGAGGGAATGTGCGCCTGAATATGCTCGTTCGCGATCTGTGCTGTGATATTTCCCACACCGACAAAGGAGAGTTCCTCTCCTGAAATCTCCGAAATTCCTATGACAGCACCTCTTGTTCCTTTAAGCGCGTGATGTAACCCTTTTATCATGTCTTCAATGTTCATATGATTCTTATGAAAACTGTTTTCCATGAATTCAACAGCGATTCTGCTTGCTTCTTCTGCCTTCTTTCCGTGACCGAGCGCATCAACAACAGCCACAATTATTCTGTCATCGCACTTCTTCATGAAATAACTGTCTCCATTGTGCATCTCACCACTCTTAGGTCTTGAAAGCGCGAATATGCGCAGATTTTCGTCTGTGAATGAGAAACGCTGCAGTTTATCAGATGATTGTTCTGATAACTTTTTTTTCATGCCTTCGGCAGCGAAACGCAAAATATCGCACCTCCTTCCGGATTGTCCTCAACCCATATCTTTCCGTTGTTCTGCAAAACGACTGTCTTCGCGATCGCGAGACCGAATCCAGAGCCTTTTATTCCCTTTTTATCGCCTCGCACAAACCTCTCAAATATTTTCTGTTTCCACTCATCGGGAACTCCTTCCCCCCAGTCCTTCACACATACTTTCCATGATTTCCCGCTCTCAGTCACGGATATCTCAACTTTTGAGTTCGGATGTGAATACTTTATCGCATTATCTATTATGTTCATAAATGCATGATTCAGAAATTGCGAAGCCCTCACGATGTAACCCCTGCCATATTTTCTTATGATCTTTATGTTCTTCTCATGTGCTATGTGCTCAAGCTCAATCAACACTTCATCCAGCACATCGGCGATATCAACTTCGCTGAACTTCAAATCAGCCACTCTCACCTTCGTGAATGTGCGTGCGGATTCAATCAGATCAAACATTTTATTTGCGCTTTCCATTATTTTCTCAGAATACTCACACCCTTCTTCACATATTTCACACAATATCTCCGCATAACCGCTTATAGTTATGAGAGGATTTTTAAGATCATGCGATAACACACTTATGAAAAGCTCAAGAAAATCATTTAATTTTCTTTCTCTCATGTATAATTCCTCCTTCACTGCTATATATTTTCGGTATGCAGCAGCATATTGCATCATAAGCTCGAGCAGAACTTCAGATGCGATGTAGTATGTATGAAGTATTTCACCCGGGGGAAGACCCTCTGTTATTGATTTAAGAACTTCAAAATGCATACCAACGATCTCATCGGGGTCAACTTTGCGTCTCATGAGCTCTTTTGAGAGAAGAGAAGCACGGTAGAGCACGCGCTCATCTCTGCTCTCACAAAATTCATTTATAAGATTGCGATAACTCTCCATTATCTCCTTATCCATTTTACCACCCTCACCCTTGTTCCCTCTCCAACCTTTGACCACACCTCGAACTCGTCCATCAACCGCTTGACTGCGCCTAAACCTATGCCAAGCCCACCTCCAGATGAATATCCGTCCTCCATCGCTTTTTCTATGTCATCAATACCGGGTCCTCTGTCCATCGCAACTATCTCCAGACCGGTCCTCCCGGATCCTTCATCATCAATCTCATCGCACTCCTCATCCCTTTTCTTTATCTGATTTATCAGTATGACGCCCTCGCCACCTCCATGCTCAATTATGTTGCGGGCGAGCTCTGATATTGCTGTTGCAATCCTTGTCTGATCTACAATATCAAATCCAATTTGCTTTGCCATGTCCTTGGCCTCAACACGCGCAACAACAATGTCATATTCCTCCCTTATCTTTATGATCATGTAGCATCACCAGTATCACTATTACCTCTTATTTGAGATTTTCTTCCATTACTTGATAAATTTTCGTCCAATGTCTTTTCTTTTAAAATTTTTATTCCATGTTCAAGGTCAAGTGCTGTTTTTATATTCTCAAACTCAACACCAAATTCAACAAGCGTTATTGATATTTCAGGTCGCAATCCCACAATCACTGTTTCTGCACCCATCAGTGATGCCATCCTCGCTGTCTCAACGAGAATGCGTGTGATGAAGGAATCAACAACATCTATCGCAGTTATGTCTATGATCACGCCCTTCGCCCTCGATTGCTCTATCATGTCAAGCAGATCACGCTGAAAACGAAGCGCAAGCTCATCGTGCAGGGGCACCTGTATGGAGGCAAGCAGGTAATCCTCCACCTGCAATATCGGTATCCTGTCCCATGCACGCCTTATCCTCTGCTGCCTGCTGTTCACTCCCTCGTCTCGCATCTCCCATCACACCTGATCCTGTCTTTCTTTGATGACGTATCCCATGCTCTCAAGACAGAACATCAGGCCGTTGTAAAGGTCGCGCCTCGTGATTATGTCAAGTTTAATGCCGATATGGGTCATTGTCTGGGCGATTTCAGGGCGAATTCCGGTTATTATGCATGTGCATCCGAGAAGACTGGCAGCTTTTACCGTCTTCAAAAGATTGTTTGCAACTTCAGTGTCCATTGATGATACTCCTGTTATATCAATAATGACAAATTCAGCCTGCGTCTTCGCGATTCTTTTGAGTAAAGTTTCCGTAATTTTCTGTGCGCGATAGCTGTCAACAACTCCTATCACGGGAAGAGCAAGTATTTTATCCCATATCTGAACAACAGGCGTCATCAGCTCCTCCTGTGCCGCTTTAAGCTTCTCAATCGTATCTTTCAATTTCCTCTCAAGCATCTTCTGCTCAGATATGGGCTTTCCCTCAACCACCACTGCTATTATCTCTCCGTTTTTTCTGAGAGGAGATGCGTTGAAAATTGTGGGAAATTCCGTCCCATCCTTTTTAAACGCACTGACCTCAGTCTGCACACGCTCAACTTCTCCGCTTAACACTTTCTTCACAGAATCTCTCACAATCTCCTGAGATTTCTTTGAGCGATTGAACCACGGAGTCTCCCAAAACACCTTTCCGACGACATCATCAGCTGAATATCCGCATGACTCCATCACCGCTCTGTTCGCAAATGTCAGACGATACTCCCGATCAACAATGCCTGCGAAATTGCTCATCGCATTCAGGATATCCAGATATACGCTTTCAGGTTGCGCAATTTTATGATCTCTGCTCATCTTCCCAACACTAATCTGTTCATCAGGATTATTTTTTCCTATCCGAAAATCCAAGAAAACTTTCAAAATTTTTAAGTTTGTTTTTTATATGAATACAATAAATTTTTTTTAATTATTATTTTCTGTGGTAGTGTCAAGATTAACACCTCCAATAGAGAGAGCCATAAAGCACTCAATCCGGCTCTGTAATCAAAAGAGCTATTGAAAGGAAACCCGTTCCAGAACCTCCTCGCCCTCTTAAACAAAGAAACCCTTTCTATCACCAAATATCTCATGTTTCAATTCTGATTTA
>JAOQIN010000066.1 GCA_026134085.1 Candidatus Methanoxibalbensis ujae | reverse complement strand
GAGAGTTAAGGTAATGAGGAGGCGTAAGGGCTGGTTGAGATTACTGCTGAACGAGAAAATCCGTTTGATCTTCCTCCTATAATCCACGAACATGAGCCAAAATAAAAATAATGTTGTTTATGTTAAGAGCAGTATGAATATAATAAATTTTGTTTTTATGTGCTAAAATAACAAAATAACAAAAATATAGAACTGAGTGGCGTGGGAGTGGGATGCAGTATGTTGATGAGGCTGCATCTTTTTGCTTGAATGAGATGAGAGCAGGGGGTTGCTGTTTGATGGAAATGTTGAAGTTATGGTGGTGTGGGTATATGGAACGATGTTCAGATGGAACGATGTTCAGGTTTGAGAGGAGGTTCTAAGATTGTGTTTGTGGGCAGGACATGAGCGGGGCAGGACATGAGCGAAACGCATAATATAGGTGAAGAAGAAGAGAGGAGAGAGGAGCAGTGGTAAAGGTGATAGAGAATGGCAGAAGAGAGAGGAGGCATGGCGGTAGGTGGAGCAACCGAAAGGGTGCAAGCAGAGCGTCAGGCGGAAGTGCAGTCTCTGCTCGTGCGGCTCAGGCAATATCAGGCGCAGGCAGAGGGGACACTGCAGCAGTTGAACATCGTGAATCAGGCGATTGAAGAGCATAATCGTGCAATTGAGACCATAAAATATCTGAGAGACCTTGAGAACGGTGATGAACTGCTTGTTCCTGTAGGTGCTGGCTCATATATTTATGCGAAGTTGAGCGATATCAGCAGGATAATTGTGAGGATCGGCGGAGGCATCAGTGCTGAAAAGGATCCTGAATCTGCAATAAAGCATCTTGAGAAGAAGCGAGAAGAGCTTGAGCGGTCGCAGCAGGAGATGACCAACATACTTCAGCGCATAGAGATGGAAGCGCAGAAGATACAGGCAAGACTGCAGGAGATCGCGGGCGGCGGTGCTGGCGTGGGAACAGCAGCTGAAGGTGGTGCAGGAGGAGGTGCTTTTGGTGGCGGATTTTGAGGGAGGAGGTGCCATAGACTGCAGAGATGTTTGAACGGTTGAAGAAAAATCTGAGCAATCTGAAGGAAAAACTGAAGGGGATCGTATCGGAAAAGCGTGAAGAGATCACTGAAGCGCGGGAGCATTCAGAGGTCACAGATGCTGAGACATACGCCGCAGAGCCCCTGAGAACCGAAGAAGGAGGCGCTGGAACAGCAACAGCAGCTGAGGAGGAAGTTGTCGTTGAGGAGCACATCGGAGCAGCTGAGAAAGAAGCCGTTGAGGCGATAGAGCGGCGGGTTTCAGCAGTTCCATCGGGATCAGCAACGGAGTCAGAGGTCATACCGGAGTCAGAGATCGCACATACAGGATCAGCCGGGGAGGCTGTGACTGAGAGAGCGGAGATCTCGCATGTCGTTGAACGCGAGGAGAAGAAGCGGGAAGAGAAGAGAGAAAAGAAGATAGGCGCACGCCTGAGGGCGATATTCCGCCGTGAGATCGTTCTGGACGAGCGGAAGCTGGATGGCATTCTTGAGGAGTTTGAGGAGGAACTTCTTGGGAGTGATGTGGCACTTCCTGTTGCTGAGAAGATAATATCAAATGTGAGGCAGAATCTGACAGGTAGGAAGCATGGAGCGAATGAAGATGTGTCAGCAATCGTATCAAATGCGCTGAAAGATGCGTTATTGAGCGTGTTTCCGGATAGTTTTGACATTGTTTACTTCATTCGCACGCATGAGAAACCGGTTAAGATTGTGTTTGTCGGCGTGAACGGCACTGGAAAGACGACCACAATTGCGAAATTTGCGCATTTCCTTATGGAAAGAGGTTTTTCCGTTGTCCTCGCATCCGCGGACACATACAGGACAGGTGCGGTTGAGCAGTTGGAGAAGCATGCGGCAGCTCTCGGCGTGAGAGTGATAAAACACAAATACGGTGCCGATCCCGCAGCAGTCGTCTATGATGCGATAAAATATGCAGAAGCGCACAAAAAGGATGTTGTGCTCGCAGACACCGCTGGAAGGATGCACACGAATGTGAACCTGATGGAACAGCTAAGAAAAATATGTAGAGTGACGAAGCCTGACCTCGTGATATTCGTTGATGAGGCTATTGCTGGAAATGATGCAGTGGAAAGAGCGCGCAGATTCAATGAATATGTCGGTATTGACGCATCCGTGCTCACAAAAACTGATATGGATGTCAAGGGAGGTGCGGCAATCTCCATCGCCTACATCACTTCCAAACCCGTTTTGTTCCTTGGAACAGGTCAGAAATACGATGATCTCATGCCCTTCAATCCTGAGGAATTTGTGAACAATCTCATCAGATGAATTCGCTCACACTCTCGTGATTCATCATTCATCTTTTCATCTTTATTTCATCGTTTCATTGTTCATAAGCCTTGGCGGCAGGAGATCACCGATTTTAATTGTGGAGGAATGTCGCCCTTCTCACCTCCGTTGGGTTTTTAAATCTTAAAGGCATGTATGAATATTGATGGAAGTTACCAGGTTGATGGAAGTTACCAAGACAGTGGTGTGCAAGCTTGCGACACTTGAAGAAGAATTCAGAAAGCTTATGGATACTAAAGCTTTTGGAGATGCTTGCAACTACATAAGCGAAGTGGCTTGGGATAACAGAGTTTACAATCCTGTAGCCCTGCATCATCTTGTTTACTACGAAACCCGTGAAAGATTCAAGCTTCCCGCTAATCTTGCGATTGCGATAAGAGCAGGGGATGGAGTTGCCGAGTCCTACACATATAGGAAAGAGCAACACAGGTTCAGACAACTTTCGATGGATTTGGATAAACGGTTTTTTACACTTCTCAGGAATGGAAAATTCAGGGCATCTATTAGCACCATTGAAGGAGGAGTTGAGCCCAAACTTGCTACTGGTGATTATCAGCGAGAACTGCTCAAAAACCCTGTAAGGGATGCAAAGCCTGTTTACAGGAGCGATAGCAGGGAATTCTACCTGCACATCACCGCATTGGTCAAAGTTCCTGAGCCAAAAGGCAATAATCTCGTGGGTGTCGACATAGGAACTAACAAGCTCTTGGTAGCTTCCAATGGCTTTTCTGTTAATGGTAAACCAGAGCATAGGAGGCAACACTTCAGAAAGCTTGGAAGCTCCCTTCAGCAAAAGGGCACCTTCTCCGCAAAGAGAAGGCTTAAACAGCTTAGCGGGAGGGAGCATCGCTGGGTCAATACAGTACTGCATCAGGTAAGCAGGGTGAACAGCTTGCAGGAAGGAGATACTGTCGTGATGGAGAAGCTGAATGGCATTGGGAGCGGATGTAGGCATCGTAAAAGCCAAAGAGCAACATTCCATAGCTGGGCTTTTAACAGATTGCAACAGATGGTTGAATATAAATGCGAGAAGGCAGTCGTCTATGATGAACCCAAACACACTTCTCGGAGATGTCCTCGTTGTGGAACTATCAACAAAAGGCGAAGATTTGTTTGTGGCTATCAACATAACGCTGACTATGTTGCCTCCTTTAACCCTGCCTCCTTTAACCTTGCCTCCTTTAACCCTGCCTCCTTTAACCTTGCTGAACTGGTTCGGCGGGGTTGGGGCTTCGTCAACAGCCCTGATGTGGGGGTCGATGATTGCTTGCATGAGATCACCCACAAGCCACCGTCTTCAGACTGTGGTAGTTGACCTCGGAGATGACTCCCGAAGATCTGAGCTCATACGGAATAGGAGATGGCATCTCAGAGGTAATTGCAACGACACAATCTTCATCAGGAAAACCAAATGCAGCACCTGTTGGCATAATAAATCGTGGAGAGCTCCTCATAAGGTTGTATAAATCAAGAACGCTATCCAATGTCCTTGAGACAATGAAGATTGCCGCAAACATATGCGCTGATGCGATGATTTTTGCAATAACCGCGCTCGGCGACATTGATGATGAGAAATTCACACACTTCAGGGGATTTCCCGTGCTAAAAGATGCGGATGCGTGGATACTTTTCAGATGTCATATGAGGGAGAGAGCGGCGAACTTCTTCGTGTTCAACCTGGAGCCCATAGCAATGCATGCCAACAGAAAAAGGGTGATGGCGGTGAACAGAGGATTCAACGCTGTGATTGAGGCGGCTATACTTGCGACGAGAGCCAAAAACACGGAGAAATCTGTAAAAATGATGGAGCATTATAAAAGGATTGTGGACAAATGCGGAGGTCGCAGGGAGAAAGATGCGATGAATTTTGTCATCAGCGCGTTCAGGCGCATATGTGATGAGAGATAAGAGGGTGAGATAAGAGGGTGATATGGGAGCCATGAATGCTGTTGAAGATGTGGAACATATCAATTTCAGGCTCGTGGCAGTTTTGAAATTAAGCGGCGAGCTCGGCGAAGATGCATTGAATGCACTGCGAGATTTCGTGCGCGCATGTAATCAGACACTGCTCAAGAAGGGTGTGCCGGAAAGCGGCAGAGGTGCGGAGATCGTGCGATTTCGTGTCCTGAATGAAGCTGAGCGTGCTGATGAGGCGGAGAATGTTGATGAGGCGGAGAATGCTGATGAGGCGGAGAAGGCATCTGATGTGATCCCAGGAGCGAATGCGATAGAGGTTGAGATACATTCAGACAGGTATGTCCGTGCGCATGACGCGCTTTTGAGGTTCAGGAGGAATTTGGCGGGCGTTCTCGGCAGATATCGCATAGGTCTGCGAGGGATTGATGTGCGCACATATGAGATAGAAATGGATTGGCGTGATGAGGTGCGTGTGAAATCATTGCCATTTGTGAAAAATCTGTCACTTTCAGATGGAAAGCTCAGGCTCTCACTTGAGCTGAGCGAGCGTGAGATTGAGCGCAGGATTCCCGACAGGATTCTGCGTCTGCTTTATGAGAAGCGTGAGATGGCGAGGTGGGGAGGGAAGAAGGAGCACTGGGAGCTCCTCTTTGAAAGCGAGAGGAAGGAGATCCTTTTTGACAGGGACCCCGCGGAGGAGATGATACGGAGATGCTGGATTGTGCATGGCGCATCCCGTGGTCAGTGGATATACGGTCCTCAGATAACACGCATATTCAGGGCGTTTGAGAGAATTCTGATGGAGCATGTGTGCAAGCCTCTTGGATATCATGAGATGATTTTCCCGAAGGTCGTCACATGGGATGTCTGGAAGCACTCGGGGCATGCCCGTGCCATATATCCTGAAGCCTACTATGTGTGCGTGCCCAAGACGAGAGATCCTGAATACTGGGAAGACATCGCTGATTATTTCAAAATTACAGGCGAGGTCCCAACAGACAGGATCATGGAGCGCATAGAGAACATAGGAGGTCTGTGCTACGCGCAGTGCCCTCCTTTCTGGATTTTCCTGCGAGGAAAAACAATAGACGATGACTGCCTTCCCATATGCGTTTTTGACCGCTCGGGCACATCTCATCGTTATGAGAGCGGTGGAATTCACGGGATAGAGCGCGTTGACGAGTTTCATCGCGTTGAACTCGTTTTTATAGGCACGAAGGAGCAGGTCATATCTCATGCAGCCGCACTCAGAGAGAGATATCGCTTCATATTTGAAAAAATTCTTGATATTGAATGGAGAGAAGCAAAGGTCACTCCATGGTTCATGGCTCAGGAGGGCAGAGCAGGTGTCGCATCCGATAGGGAAGTGGGCACAGTTGATTATGAAGCACTGCTGCCATACAGCGGTAAGTGGCTTGAATTCCAGAATGTGAGCGTGAACGGAGATAAATATCCCAGAGGTTTCAGTGTCAAACTGCGCAGCGGCAGAGAACTATGGTCAGGTTGCTCAGGCGTCGGTCTTGAGAGATGGGCGGCAGTTTTCCTCGCTCAGAAGGGTCTTGACACTGAAAACTGGCCACAATCATTCAGAGAAATCGTCGGTGAACTCCCGGAAGTGTTCAAATTTGTGTGATGTATTTTTGAGTGATGTATTTTTGAGCATGCTCTCATGAGCAGTCACCGCTCCGATCGCTGAGCAAGCGTGCTCTTACTACACCCACCTTGGGAGCTTTATGCCTTCATCACGGCTCCGGCAATGGCTTGTTTACACAATAACCCAGAGGACCTCA
>JAOQIN010000065.1 GCA_026134085.1 Candidatus Methanoxibalbensis ujae | reverse complement strand
ACACCCACCTTGGGAGCTTTATGCCTTCATCACGGCTCCGGCAATGGCTTGTTTACACAATAACCCAGAGGACCTCAGAGCTATCCTGCCTGAAATCATCGCCAGAAACCCTAACATTCCACTGGCAAAAGTTAAATACCTTTCCTCAATACCTTTCCACTCAACACTCTCGCATGCTCCTTGGGGCGTTTGAGATGAAATTAATAAAAATTAGTGAAGGATAAATAATAAAAGGAGGATGCAATAGGAAAAGTGGTGATTGAGATGGCTTCCGAAAAGAAAACAGGGATTGTGGGGTTCACCTCTACATTCAGAGAAGTCATGGCGGATGTGCCTGAAGGTGCGAAGGTTGTTTTTACAGGTTCTGTGGCAGTATGCACGCCATTCATAGAGCTTCTTGCATACACAGTTCGTGACAGGAGATATGAGATGCTGTATGTGCCGAAGGCGGATGCGAAGGAAGCCCGCAAGATAAAGGAGATAGAAAACATAGGATTTTCTGTTGTGGATGAGAAGGGGGACCCTTCAAATCCTGATGCGATCGTGATACTCGGCGGACTTGCAATGCCGAAATTCGGAGTTCCTCCTGAAACAGTTCTGGACATGATAAGGGAAATATCAGGATACGACGCCAGCGCCTCATCCGCATCGGCAGAAGGTGAGGAAAAAAAGCCAAAAATAATCGGTATATGCTTCATGAACATATTTGAGCGCGAGAACTGGATGGAAAAAGTAAAATTTGATGTTGTTACAGACACCTACATGGAATCAGAAGTGAAATCCTGATTTTCACAGACAGACGGCTCTCACTGCTCTCCTTCTCATTTTGCTTCAGAGACAACCAGTCTCCTTTTAATTTTATCTCAGAGGCAACCAGAGAAAAATTGCTGAAAACGCGGGTTTCTGAGATGGGGGTGAGGTGATCGTGGCTAAACGCTGTGATGGCTAAACGCTGTGAAGTAAAGAATAGTAAAGAATCCATCACGGTCTTATCAAGCCTGAACACTGAAGAAACAGCCGCAATATCCGTAATTTTCATCAAATCAAACATTTCCTCCTATTCAAGCTCTCTTTTTTCCATTCTCCACTCACTTTCATGCATAAATAAACATAAAGTAATATAATAAAGTAAAATAATAATTATCAAAATAATCAGCCTGATTCGTGAACCATTTAAGAGCTGAGAGTGCATAGTCCTTAAATCGTGAACATCTCTTTGGACACTTGAATCTGACATATCCACAATTACTCAAGTGTGCTCCATGAATAATCAAATTGGAGTTTCGGAGGGAGGTGGAACCCCCAAACACCCCCCATCCTCCTGCCACCAGCACTCAAAGAACTCAAGTCAGTGGGAATGGTAAGATTTTATATGCTATCAGCACAAACATAACATTCAGGGGTTCCGATGTCTCATGTGCTGGTGGCATTTGGATATATATCGGGCTTTAAAAGCTAAACTATTCTTTCAGATTTTTTTGTCTCCCTTCACAAACTTTGAAAACTTTGAAAAATTTTTTATACACATATCTGTGCATGTATAATGTATATATAAATTTGTGCATAATGCTTGTATCTGTCCATACACATCTCATCCTCACATCCTCATCATTGCTCTCTGACTGTCACATGACACTCACATGACAGTTATGAGACGCACAGAAATGGACAAGAGCAAACAAAACTTGTGTGACAGGAGAGGGGGTTTGAGCCACCATTCATGTGCTCCTTCTGGTGCTTCTGAAATCTCCTCTGTGAGAGCTGCATTTCTGGAAATCTCCTCTCTCAGGGAATACGGTGAATTATTTTATTTTTGTAAGGAATCTAAAAATAAAAATAGATAATAAGCAATTCAATAAATAAAAATAGAAATAGAAATAGAAAAAATAAATAAAAACACAATGAAGCTCAGATATAAGCATGCTTGAGCATGTTCTGAGATTTCTCTTCAAATTCCGCGAGCGTCTTAGGCGATGCGCTCGGTTTTACCTTTTTGAAAGCCTCATCAAAGTGTTTTTTACCTATCATTATGTTCTTTGCTGCTTCTTTCATGTGCTCTCTGTCTGTGCCGGGCGGGAAGGATGCGAAGAACTCACGGATTGCAGCCATCACAGCTTCTCTCACAAGTGCTGCTATATCAGCACCCACATATCCCTCTGTTTTTGTCGCGAGTTCGTCAATACTCACATCTTTTGCAAGCGGTTTTCCTCTGAGATGCACCTCAAATATTTTCTTACGAGCTTCCTTATCAGGCGGCTTCACATATATCAGCCTGTCAAAGCGACCTGGGCGAAGCAAAGCAGGGTCAACGATGTCAGGACGGTTTGTCGCCGCGATAACAACAACATCCTTCAGCTCTTCGATACCGTCCAGCTCAGTCAGCAGCTGCGATACAACTCTCTCAGTCACATGCGTGTCATAGCCAGCACCCCGCGCAGGCGCAATGGAATCTACCTCATCCAGGAAAACCACGCAAGGTGCCGCCTGCCTCGCCTTCCTGAAAACTTCCCTGACAGCACGCTCGCTGTTGTGAGCGAATATCCCTCCAAATCCAGCAAGAAAGCTCTCGGTAGGTTCAACTGAGATGTCATATACATATTTGTGGTCATAGCGCACATCTCTCACAGACACAACTCTGTCAAAACATATGTCGCCTTCAACCAGACACCAGTAATATTTCTCTCTATCGGGGTCAATTTCCTCCAATATTTCGCGCAGCATATCCCTGCTTATGGTTTCCTCTTCAAACTCTCCTCGCACATCTGCAACAAGTTCTCGCAGCGCGCCGATCAGTGGTATGCGATCGCTTTCACTCTCCTCATTTGACCTCTCACTCTCCGATTTTACATTCCTGTTTCGGCATTCATCAATGAATCCAATTGCTGAGAACCGCTTCAGATTCTCGGCACCCATCAGCTCTATGATGTAATCACCTCTCTCGCGTACACTCGCAACAATGCCGAATTCAAGAAGCAGATACATGAGATCATCCGCGAGTTCCTCGCTTCTGACGGAGCATCCTACAAGACAGCGATGCGAGTTGCAGCGAACATAGCCCTCACAGCTGAAATATCCTCTGAGGAATGCCGCTTTCTCCCTCTCTCCAAGCGACCAGATGATATCAGGAACGCTCCTCTCAGAGTCTTTTGCCTTCATTCCGAGCGCTTTTTCCATGAAAAGCCTGAAAAGCTTTGAATTTATCGTCAGGCATCCCCTGTCCACCGAGACACTGAGCGAAAGCCTCTTGCATGCATCCTCAGCAGCACGCAGGATCTCACCGGAATCTGTCATTATTCGCACACCATCAGCGCAGTAGTCCCCTCCAGCCATCCAGAGACCGAGAATCATGCAGAGGTCTTCGTCCACGCGCAAAACCGCGGGCAGCATGTCTTCTCCGCCTGCAAGCGAAAGCATCAGTCTGTTCTTCTCATATTTTATCGCAGAGATCCTCATCAAATTCAAAAAATCACGTGCCTTCACTTTGAAATAGGGCTTGAATGGCTCGGGATATGGCTCGGGATATGGCTCGGGATATGGCTCGAATGGCTTGAGATATGGCGGGACGCATTCTCCGCACCCTCTCACATACACGCAATCTTCATCCTTTAATGCCTCGAGCAGATCCACCTCCACATGTTCCTCTGCCAGTGATGGTATTCTTCTCGGTATGACGATGTAATCTCCTTTTTTCAATGTGCCGACATTGACACTTCTTATCTCAGAGCCGTCAAATGTGAAAAGCGAGTGATCCTCAGTCACCCTTATTTTTCTGCCTGTTGCCGTGCGTATTTCCTTTATTGCCCCTGTTCTCAAGTGAGGAATATGTGCACTTATCGGTGTGAATTCCACTTTTCCCTCATCATCAAAGCTTATTACCTCAACATCCTTCTCATTTTCAACAATTTCTCCTATGGGAATGCGCTTGATTTTCCCATTTTCTCTCACAAAAACCTTCTCATCATATGGTAAGGACTCTCCCACCCATTTTGACATTATTTCGGGTCCTTTTATAGATATGAAGTTTGATTCACTTTCATTGGCAACCGCTTTTGCAAGCATAGTTTTTCCTGTTCCCGGAGGTCCGAAGAGAAGTATTCCCTTGGGAGGTTTTGTGTCCAGCCTTCTGAAAATCTCCGGGAACTTCATAGGCCACTCAACGATCTCCTGCAGTTCACGCTTTACATTATCCAGGTCTCCGATGTCATCCCATTTCACATCAGGAACCTCAACGAAAACCTCACGCAGTGCTGATGGCTCTATGTTTTTCAGTGCCTCCATGAAGTCCTCTCTGCGCACTTCAAGCTTCTCCATGACCTCGGACGGTATCTCCTCCGCCTCAATATCTATTTCCGGCAGAATTCTGCGAAGGGCGTGCATAGCCGCCTCCTTACAGAGTGCTGCGAGGTCAGCGCCAACGAAACCGTGCGTGAGGTCGGCGATTTCTTTCAGGTCAACATCTGGAGCGAGAGGCATTCCCCTTGTGTGAACCTGCAGTATCTCCTCCCTTCCATCCCTGTCAGGAATGCCTATTTCTATCTCACGATCAAAACGACCTGGGCGCCGCAGTGCAGGGTCAAGCGCATTCACTCTGTTTGTTGCTCCTATCACAACAACCTGACCACGAGCCTCCAATCCATCCATAAGCGCGAGAAGCTGCGCAACCACCCTGCGTTCAACCTCTCCATGCGTCTCCTCTCGCTTGGGTGCTATTGAATCTATCTCATCTATGAAGATGATGGAAGGTGCGCTCTTCCTCGCCTCTTCAAATATCTCTCTAAGCTGACGCTCGCTCTCACCGTAATATTTGCTCATTATCTCGGGACCTGAGATTGAATAGAAGTTTGCGGCAGTCTCATTCGCAACTGCTTTCGCGATCAGCGTCTTTCCGGTGCCTGGAGGACCGTGAAGCAGCACACCTTTTGGAGGTTCTATGCCGAGACGCTCAAAAAGCTCAGGATGCCTTAAAGGAAGCTCAATCATCTCCCTTATCAGCTGAATCTCCTTCTTCAGACCGCCTATATCCTCGTATGTTATGCGCGGTATCTCAGCACCCTCTCTCGCCTCTCTCAAAACAATCTCAGTCTCCAATGTCGGTATCACCGTTCCTGAAGGCACTGTGTTCACGACTTCAAACGCAATAGGGCTGCCCAGCATGTCTATCCTTATGATCTGACCCTTCGTCAGAGGTCTTCTCCTCAATATCCTCGCAAGATATCTCTCGCCGCCAGCTATTCTCACAGGCTGTGTTGGCTGAAGCACAACTCTCCTCGCCTCTTTCGCAGTTGTTTTTCTGACTTTGACACGATCATCTATCGCAACCCCAGCATTCCTGCGTATGTTTCCATCTATACGAATGACAGAGGGATCTCCTCCCGCAATAGGCCACACAACTGCAGTAGCAGTTTTTTTGCCCTCTATCTCTATGACATCACCACTCTCAACACCGAGCTCTCGCATGGTCTCCCTGCTCAGTATAGCAATTCCCATGTTCGCATACTTACGGGGCGCATCCGCAACACGCAAAATCAACTCCTTCCTCTCACCGCCGCTCCCATGACCTTCTCGCATTTTTTATGCCCTCCCACTTCCTTCCCTTCCATATACCTTAAAAAATAATATCGGCTCCCCTCTCCTTATCCTCCTCCTTTCACGCAACACTGCACAACTTACTCTTTTCTGTCGGTGTATTGTTGAATGTATTGTTGAATGAAGGTGAGATTAAAGAAACTCACTCACAGCGCACCTTCCTCGCATCAATCATTTTCCTCTTTCAGCGATTTCCCGCATCATAAACGAGCATCATAATATGTTTTTTATCTGCGCAGCCATCTGTTTATCTGTGAAGTGCAGCTGTTTTATTGCACCTGTCGGGCATATTGCCGCACATGCACCGCATCCCTTGCACAGAACCTTTTCTATGCGCTTTTCTTTCAGGGAAATTGCGTTAAAAGGGCATGCTTCAACGCATAGACCGCATGATATGCATTTTTCGGAATCCAAAACAGCTGTTGCCGCTTCAATCCTGTATTTTCCGGAGAAAAGGAGTTTCAGTGCTGCCGATGCGGCTGCTGATGCCTGAGCCACGCTTTCTGA
>JAOQIN010000064.1 GCA_026134085.1 Candidatus Methanoxibalbensis ujae | reverse complement strand
GGAAGAAAGACGCATCC
Source organism: Candidatus Methanoxibalbensis ujae (assembly GCA_026134085.1). Lineage (GTDB taxonomy): Archaea > Halobacteriota > Syntropharchaeia > Alkanophagales > Methanospirareceae > Methanoxibalbensis > Methanoxibalbensis ujae. The sequence goes on along the minus strand of JAOQIN010000064.1, from coordinate 6,724 downwards.
GCTTCCGTATCTCCTTCTCCTGTTACCCCAAACTCCCTCCCTTAAAACCTCCTCTCCTCCTTTGAAAGGGAAGTGCCTTTATTATTTATTTTTATTTTATTAATGCAATGCCTATTATTTTCTTTTTACTATTGATCCATCAATCAATTTTCCGAGAAATACTGAGAGATCCATTATCTCAAAATTATATGTGCCTCCTCTCATTTCATTCATTCTTTCCATCTTGAGGCAGTTGAAATGAGACAGGCATTTCACACATGTTGTCACGAGGAAATCAGCGCCGACCTCGCGGACTTCGTTCATCCTGAGTGTGCGAAGCGCCTTTGTCAGGTCGTTGCAGAACATCATACCGCTCACACCACAGCACAACGCATCATCCCTCGCATGAGGCAGCTCCACAAGATCCACACAGCTTATTCTCCTCAGAACTTCACGGGGCGCATCATACTCACGCAGCATTTTCAGCGCACATGGATCATGATATGCCACTCTCAACTTTTCACCACCCGATGCGCAACCGGATTCACCATAAGCAGAATCGGCATCCTCCCTTTCACGATTCCCCACCTCAATCACAGATTCGATCTCATAAGCATGCTCCGCAAGCAGCCGGGATATGTGAACTATCTCAACATCCATGTCATAATACCTCTTGAATGTGTAATATCCCTCCGCACAGCTGAAAACAATCATTTTTATATCATTTTCTTTCACATAATTCCTGTTAAAATTCATAAGTCTTTCAAATACATCACGCTTACCCTGAAACAGCATATCATGGCCGCAGCATTTCAGGGGCAATATGCGAGGTTTTATGCCTATAATGTTGAGCAATTTGACCGAATAATCGCCTATTTCTCTGTAATTCACGCCGCTCACATCCATGAAGAGATCAAAGTATGGAAGGCATCCCGGAAAATATCCAATATCGCTTTTATTGCTTGTTTCGCCTTTTAATTCGGTCTTTTCGCTGCGAATGCTCGGGCTGCTCATTATTTCGGAGATCAAAGAGAGCTCGCGGTGTGCGAGCACATCATCGGGGACTCCGAGGGAGCTGCGGATTTGAATTATGAACTGTGGAAAATCAACACACTGCGGACATTTCATGTAACATGCCCCGCAGAGAAGGCACATGTTTCTCCACTCTTCATGGGATGCTCCTCCGATGATCTCATGACGCATCTCAATAAAACTGCGAGGTGAGAACTTTGAGACCCTTCGCATCGGACAGACAGCGGTGCATTCACCACATTGGTAACATGCGTTCAGATTCATATGATCATCCCTCAAATCCTCAAACACCTCCTTTATTTCATTAACTGTGCTCACCTGCCTGATTTTATTTGGTCATTTTGGAAATTTTTGGAAATTCTGAGGCGGCGCGGGGGAGGTGGCGTCAATGCCTATTTTTGTCATGATGCCGTCATCTGATGATGGATCGAGCGAGGAGCCCTTTGCACGAGGCACGAAAACAACATCCTCCGACCAGCGGACTCGTGTTGCGATTGCATATTCCACCGATGAAATATCGTGGGGATTTATGTCCTTATCAACAACAATCACACACTTAAGGCTCGGATGCGCTGCGAAAGCTGCGAGAATTGCATTCTTCGCCTCTCCCTCTGCTGTTTTATCTATCTGAACGACAGCATGTAAATAGCAGCAGCCGCCCTCAGTCAGCACAACATCTCTGACAGATGCTGCATTTTCAACCGCATTAAATATGAGAGGCTCATAAGGAACACCCATCAGTGTCTTATGCTCTGTTGATGCCGGCATGATTGCGTGATATATGGGCTCTTTGCGATGATAAACGCGATCTACTGCGAGAACAGGCTCCTCCCGCACGCGGTCATAGGTGCCTGTGATATCAAGAAAAGGACCTTCTTTTGATCGCTCAGCTGTGAGACGGCCTTCAATCACATATTCTCCGTGAGGAACCACAACTCCGTTTTTCAGCCTGAAAACCTCAACAGGGGCGCCATGAAGTGCGGCGGCGTATGCGAATTCAGCACCTGCTTGAACTCTCGTAGCGGAGGCGAGCATAAAAATAGGAGAGGCTCCTATGACAACACCAACACTCAGCTCACAGCCGTGCTCGACAGCATCTCTGTGCATTCTGAACAAGTGGCGGGATGGGACGAGCCTGACAGCAAGTTTTGAGCTGTCAATGAGCATCATCCTGTGAAAAGAAGCGTTCACAACACCTTCATGACACGCAACTACAACGCCTGATGATATATATGGGCCGCCATCCTCCCTGAAATATGTGAGAATTGGAATTCCACTCAGATCTCTCTCAACAACTTCCTTAGTCGGCGATTCCTCAACAATCCTGACAGCATCGCTGTATGATGAGACGCGCCGCAGAACGCCTGCGAGATGCGATGTGAGCTCATCCTTACGAACTCTCAAAATATCGGCCAGAACATCCCTGCCGCAGACAGCATTCATCAGAACACAATGAGCACCATCAACAGCATGAAAAAGCACAGCCTTCCTCTCCCTGCGCTCAATCTCCGCACAAATCGCAGCTGCTTCGTATTTTGATGAGACCTCCCGATCTATCTCAACAAGCCTGCCTGATGCCTCAAGTCTCCCAATTAAATCACGCATCCACGAAAATTCTTCATCCTCATAAATAAGAGATGAGAGCAGACATGCCTCTCTGACAGTGTGCGGGCGTTCATGATACATTCATGCATTCATGATACATTCATGATATCCTCTCTATGAGAACCTCTCTCTCTATCACAGGATCATTCACAGGAGGTATCCAGAGCTTCTCCTGCTCTGCAAGCTCATACACATGCAGGGATATGCGATGTTTGCCGCTTGTCATCGGCACCCATGTCGCTGATATGTTTATCGTCACCCGACCCCCGCCGATATTCTCAGATCTGCTCGCAATCTCCTCACCATTGATATGTATTTCTATACTGACATTTGTGTTGACTGTGTTGTCAAGTGTCACATTTCCAGAAATGCTGACAGGCTGTCCTATTTTAATTCTCTCCTTGTCTGCGGATATGCTCATGTTGAGAACTGTGAGATTTCTGCTTGCCCTTCCATGGTGGCTTTCGTTTATATTTACTGTTACGGTTGTGGAATTATCAAGACCATCATTGTCCACAACTGTCAGATTCACTTGATATGTGCCTGATTCATTGAAGCTGTAATTGAATGCCGCAATTGACCCTGAAAATGAATCAAAATTCCAGATATAACGCACGATGTAGCCGTCAGGATCGTAGCTCTGAGATGCATCAAAAAATATCGGCTCTCCCACATCACCACCATCTGGATTTGCTGTCAGTATCGCCACTGGACGGGCTGAGGAGACAACATTCACATGCACAACAGGAACTTCCTCCTCCTTCAACTCATCATGATCATATTCGTAGGAGAAGTATGTGAGAACAGAACTGTTGGTGTTTATCGGTATGAACCCCTTTACCTCAGGACGCACATCAAATGATATATATGTCGTATCGTTTGCATAGAGAGTTCCGAGATTCCATGTAAGATTCCTGCCATAAACCTCGGGCTCGGGATTTGCGCTGCCTGCATATTCCACATATCTGCTGAGTTCGACATTTAATGTCGCATTTTTCGCCCCTATATTTGAAATTTCAACTGCTATTTCCTCATAAATATCTCGTAAATCATCGCCAGTTGCAGCTTTATAAAATTTTCCGCCTGAAATATCAGCAATCTCTCTCAACGCACTCTCGTTCACACCGCCCCATCCTATTGTGTATATCGGGATTCCATCACCTTTCGCTCTGTGAGCCTGTTCAATCGGGTTGCAGCCCATGTTCCACCATCCATCAGTGAGCATTATGATCGCTTTCACAGCATTTTCACGCGCATGATGTGATTCAAGATGGTCAAGCGCTCTGTCCAATCCCTCGCCCATGGGCGTTCCTCCACTCGCTCTCAGCGTGTTCCTTATAACATTCTTCACAGCATTCTTGTTTGATTCAAGCGGCTGAACAAGCTTGCAGTATGGCTCATAGCTCCAGCCTCCTGAATGAAACTTGACAACACCAGCTCTGTCATCATCGCCGAGCATGTCAACAAACGCACATGCAGCATCCTTCGCCGATTCAATGCGCTCCGGTGGGAGTTCAACAGCAAATATTCGCCCTCTTTCACCACTTAAATAACGTAATTTTGCATATACCTCATATGTTCCGGGCTGAATGTCATTCCATCTGACAGTGGAATACCCGCTCTTCCTGGAGCTCTGCCAGCTTCCCCCTTTCCTCTTCAAATATGCAAAAAATATGTCCCTACTGCGATAAATATCAACAGAAATCTGAAGCATAACCTCCACATCTGACTCCTCAGACAGAGAGAACTCCCCTATTTTCTTATAACTTGTTGTTAAATTGACTTCTTCAGGACCAGAAATTATCGTTCCATATCTCTCCATGGATCCTGAGCAGTCAATCACAAGAACCACATCAACCGGAAATGCTGTTGCCGAATATGTTGTTTTGATTCCGACAGACACATGCGCGACCTCATCCAGTGATATTGTGCCGGGATGCACATCCGCACTCACTGTCACGCCGTCCGCTGATGCAACACCGATGAGCAGCGAAGTCAGCACTATGCATCCCAGCAGCTCAATTAGCTTCTTTTTCACACTCCTCTTTCGCATACTCCATCACCGCCTCTCATGCCAGCTATACCTCTCAGACCAACTATACCAACTCCCACAATCACTCTCACTCCATCGCCATAGCCATTGCCGTTACTCCATCTACTCTATCTCCACCACATCGCTCAGATTTGCTGCAGCGTCTGCAACACCCATAATCGCATCTGTGAAACTATCCCTCACAAGCGGGTCAGTTCCTGTGAAGACCTCATACATATTTGGCATGCCATCGCCGTCCGCATCAACATCCAGAGCATCTGGAACACAGTCACCGTCAGCATCACCTAAACCTGTCCTCGCATTAACCGACATTATTGTAGCAGTAATGAGCAAGATCAGCACCATCATCATCAATATTATTCTCATTTTATCTCACCTATCTCGAATAAAGTGGTGACATCTAATATAATTTTGCTGAGATTCAAATGAATATCACACATTAAATAGCAGATTTTACATAAAGAAAAAGCATAATTAATTTTTTTTACATATGATAATTGATGAATGAAAAGATGTTTGCTGTTATAGCAACGCTGTTCGTTGCGTCTGTATTAATAGTTATCACTGTTGTTATACCATGGGCACAACATATATGGTCACAACATACATGGTCACAGCCCACACAGCACGGTGCGACAGAGGCGTGCGATGGAGGAGACAAATACGCACACGATATACTGAATGCATCAATGCACGCAGTCAGCCATTTGAAATCGCTCAGCGGAGATGCTTTCTTCACGCGCTCAATATACGGAAAATCGTATCATGAACATTCAACAACGGAATTTCGTTTGAAATTGATCAATGAAGGTAATAACTCAAAAATCAGAATAGATTTCACAGGTTATGATTATAATATCAGCGATAATACCACCAACAAAGAGGCACATGAGTGCATGCGTGTCATCCTGAGAAACGCTTGGATATTGGATGATGGCACGGAATATCATGTTTTCATGCCAGAACTTTCTGAGAATGTCCGGACATTCGCGGTCTGCAATGAATCAATTTTTCCGTATGATATCATACTTGCTGATAACATTCATCTTGCCATGCTTTTTAAACACGCTGAGATCAATGGAATAAATGAAAGTGAAAATGCATATATAATATCTTATGGGCTTTCATATCCTGTCATACCCTTCGCAACACATGCGGAACTCAGAACATGGATATCCAAAGACGATCTCATACCTGTCAAAACAGAAGTTCATGCAGTTTGCTCATCATCTGTTGTGAAATTATGTTTTGGATTTCGAAGTTATGAGAGGAATGTGAGTGCCCTCTGATGCAGCCTGTGATGTCCGAAATCATTCATCCTTTCAGATCATATTTAACTTTCAAAATTAATTTTTTTTAATTTTCAAAATATAGTTTCCCACCAGAAGTAATATAAATTAACAATAATCCAAAATTATGGATTTAGTGGATAAATGAATAAGCACGATAAGAGAACACATCATCGTGGATTCTATCCGTCAAAGGCGAACGGGGAGGTAATGCCTCTCCACGATCTGATGACAGTTTCTCGCACATCTACACTTCAGCGGAGTTATCCTCATGTTCATTTTATTGAAGATCTGAGAAAGTCTCAGGAGGTAGTTGACGCAAAACCTGTTGAGACAGAAGAGATTGTGAAAGGAGACCCAAAAAGAGAGAAGTAATAAGCGACATCACGGATGAGAAAAAAGATCGAAGACTAAAAGACTGGAAGAAGCCAGAAGAGAGAAGTCAGATTTGTTGCCGTGAAGAGGGAAAACATGATAGCGATGAGGAAGCAGAATACCATGGATTTCTCTCCAGACTGAGAAGGAAAATCGAAACACCAAGATTGAAGTTTACAAGGGCAGTGAGTAGGAGATGCCTGGCTGTTAAGATAATCCTCAGCTTGCTGGCTTTCTTTACCAGCTACCATGGTGATGGAAACTATGGTTTCAAAATATAAATGCTCAACAATAACATCATTTGTATGAGATAGGGGAGTGATGATTATATTGAGGAGCACTGTTCATGCGATTGTTTTGGAGGTGTAGTCGTTGAATGAGAGATGATCAA
>JAOQIN010000063.1 GCA_026134085.1 Candidatus Methanoxibalbensis ujae | reverse complement strand
TTAATTTTTAGTATATTTCTACTTAAAAATCTTTCCCGCCCGCCTCCCCTGCTGTATCCCTCCTTTGAAAAGGAGGGAATTAGCAGCAACATCATCCTAAAATAAGGTCTGCAAGTCCAAGATAACAATCATCATGATGCACCATCACGCACATCCTCAAACCACTCACCGCTCAGCACTCACCGCTCAGCACTCGGGCACTCTCCTGCCTGCGAGTGGAAGAGCTCAGCTTGGACTGAGAAGTGAGCCATGGAGGCTCATCTGGCTAACCCGATCACACTCCCCTCTCACATCAAAGTGAGAATATCACTCAGCTCAGCCAGACACTCTCAGCAAAGTGACTATGAGCGGGACCAGAGTGCAGCGTGCAATGTCAATGTCGGGGATGCTGCCGGACAAAATAAGTTCCGTATCCTATGTGCAGCGTTTTTTCAGGTGCGAGCGCATCCTTCACCTCCCGTCTGTGAGTTGCAACAATGAGCGTGATCCCCGCTTTCCTGCACATCTCTGCAACCTTCCTCGCAACCCTCTTTGCAGCGAGCGGATCAAGATGCGCCGCGAACTCGTCTATGATTATGAGGTTTGGCTTCTCCGCGAAAACAGATGCGAGCTTCGCACGCTCCTTCTGACCGGTTGAGAGCTCATGAAATTTCGCACGATATAATATCGCATCTGAAAGACCGCATGCGCTCAGCACCTCAACAGCCACATAAGGGTCGCCGCACTTCCTGAAAACATGCTCTATTATGCTGTGATCGCCGAATTCGGGCTCAAATTCATCAGGAATAATGACAGCTGCCCTCACATTATCAGGCACTTTCACATATCCGGAATCAGGAACACACTTCTCCTCCTTTCTTTTCATAGCCGAACATGCGAGTATGCGCAGAAAAGTCGTCTTCCCGGCACCACTTGCACCGACAACACATAAAATCTCACCGGGAGAGATGCGTATGCTCAGATTTCTCAGCACCTCTCGCTGTATGCGACGATGTCCCACCTGAAATGCCTGCAAAATCTCAGAAACCTCAGGCGAAATTTTGATATCTATCTCATTACTGAATATTTTCGTGACATTTTCAAAAATTATGTGAGAACTCAGCTTTTCAACCTCACCGTAACGAGATATGAATAGTTTTCCTCTGTGTTTTGCATATTTATCCGTTTGAAGGAATTTCTCTATGCGCTCTTCCGCATCATCTGTCAGTGGCAGGTATAGAACAGGTTTTCCGCTGCTCGTGTCCCAGAGATATTTGAAGCCCGCCTTTTCAAAGAAGGGGTTGAAACGCGCCATCTGCGCGATCACCTCAACGAGTTTCTTCCCACGGCGCATCTCAGGAATCCTGCGCTCTCTTATCCATGTGACTGCGAGATTTACGGCCAGCTTTCCGATGCCGTCCGAGCGGTAGTCGGGATGGACGACGACACGCGCAATTCTCGCAGCTGCCGTGTTGCATGTCTCAATTGCATGCCACTTCTCATACCCCGGCAGCCTGCTCCCCGCTCCGCTCCGCGTCTCATGATGCGTCTTCGGCTCAATGCTGAATGATGGGGAGAACCACGACTCCTCAAACACACGCTCCCTGATGTTCCTCACAACTTCTCCGCTTGGCAGAAGACGATGCATCATCGGCACAGGTGGGTCCACCCGCACATATGCGAGAACCCTCGGCTCGTAACCGCTTTTCTTCTTCTGCTCTATTATCAGAAAGCGAGATGCTGGCGTTGAGCCCTTTATCTCAAGTATGTGAACATGTTCATCCGTCCCACATCTATCACAAAGCGGTTTCGTGTTCGCATCAATGAGCCTGTGGCATTTCTCACAAATCCAAACCGCCACAAATTCCTTCTGCGACGCGTAGTGATATTGCTCAAGATCCGCAATCTCCTCATAATCTGCCTCGTAAACTGCTTCCCTCGCTCTCAATCTGTATGTGTACAATTTCGTGTCAAACGCATTCTTTCGCTCAAACTTCAACTCATGCTCCCAGACAGGCCATATCTTTATGCGCTCATTAGATCCTCCATCAACAGGCTTCTTCTGCTCTTCTGAGCTCTTTCCGCTTTTGTTCTCATATTCGCCGCTCTCATCTTCACTCTCATTCTCATCCTCATAATCATGATAAAACCTGAAAAGCTCGTATTCATCGAAGAGAAGCACAGATTTCACGCTTCCTTTGAGCACATTGACATCAACACGCTCACCATTTCTCAACCACTGCGCCACACTTCCGGACATATATAGCGAAATTCTCCAGCAATCATCTGTTTCCACCTCAAGGATGCCGAACCAGCGATGCTTAAACCTCGCATGCCTGTCGCCAACAACACGCCCTGATAGTATCATCTTTATTGTTGTTCTCCATCCACCTCATTGTTGTTCTCTGAGTTCCTGGCCAGAATCACAGCGGGCACAACGCCTACCCTCCACTTATCACAGACATTATTATTATCTCGTCTCCTCCCTTCACATGCATCCTCATATCCTCAACCATACGGCCGTTGACCGATATATTCACGAAATCGTTCACACGCTCGCCGTCAAATACGCGCTTTCTGAAGGGTTCTCCATACTTCTCCGCAAGAATGCTCAAAACTTCAAAAAGCGTGTCACCGCTTCTCGCCGCTCCAGCGCCGTTCAAATTAAGCGTTGTCTCCCTCTCCTCTGTTATATGAAGAAGTGCTGATGAAAACCTCACACGAACTGTTGCAGTGGCAGCTTCGCTCTCAGCAGCATCCGTGCTCTCTGCAGTGGCAGCAGACGACTCAGATGCGAGTATGCGCTCTCGCAGCGCGTAATCCCATCCAACCTCCCGATTGAAGTCCTCAATCACCTTCTCCACAGGTCGGCGCAGCCATCTCATCCTCTCCTCGTTCTGATCACGCATGCTCCTCCTCTTCACAGACAGGTCGGGATACACCGTGAACCATGTCCGCTGCGGCGGCGGCGTTGGATACTCACGATAACAGCTCCTGCTTATTATCACATTCTTCAGATACTTCCTCGCAACCTCATACGCACGCTCCATCTCCTCTATGGTCGGTATTCTTGAGACTCGCTCATATGCAAATGTCGGCGCAAACGGATTGATGCGATATTTTATGTTGTCATCTATTGATGCTATAAACGCTGCGATTTTCTCTATCTCATCCTCACCGACTATATTTGGTATGTATATTGTCTGTATGAGAAGATCAATGCCCGCCTCGTGTATTTTTTTCGCTGCTTCAAGCACATATCTGCTGGATTTTCCTGTATACCAGCGATGAATTTCCTCAGAAAACGCTTTTATGTCAAGGTGAATCTCTGTCACACCTGCATTTTTCAGATCATCCGCATATCCATCATGAGCGCCTATCGCATATCCGTTCGTCATCAACACAATCTCGCGAAATCCGCGCTCCCTCAAACCGGAAACGAGTGATAGGAGATATTCCCTGCTTATCGTTGGTTCTCCTCCCGTTATCATGGCTTTATCCGGAAGGAATCCGTAGCACTTCATGCACGCACGCTCCGCACGCTCAACGGTCTCCTCAGCTGTCAGAAGAACGCCTCCCCCGTCTCTCGCCGGTCTGAAACATCCACGACACCTGAAATTACAGCCTGTCAGCATGAACCATATGCGAGGCTCTATCTCGGACAGCGTGAAATATTGAAGACCTCTCCTCTCCATCACAACAACTTCTCAACCCCTCATAAATAAGGTGATGGCATTTTTTTCTGCTCCCCTGTCACTGTGCATATCGTCCGCAGCATATCGTCTGACTTCATCATCGTCTGACTTCATCAGTGAGTGCGGGCTGAAGAAAGACCTCAACCTGCTCTCCCTCCTCTATTATCTCACGACCTTTCTCAACGAAAATGTAGCCATCGGCATCTGCCAGTGTTGTGATCGCACCTGAACCCTTCAATACGGGTGTTGCGAGCATCATATCTCCTTCCACTGACAATCGCACGAATATGAACTCGTTCCTTCCCTTTTCAGATATTATTCGCATTGTTGTTCTTGCTTTTACCGTTCTGTTTTTCAATATTCCCTCCTCCGCTGTGGAGAAGGCGGCTGCAGTGGATGCAGTGCTCTTGATGGCTGGTTTGATTTGCGTAGGATATGCGGCGGTGCTGCACTTGTAAAGCAGAGGCGCCACGAAAAGGCTGAATGAAAGAAGTGCGGAGGTGGGATTTCCGGGAAGTGCAAATATAGGCTTTCCGCGAAATATGCCAAATGCGAGAGGCTTCCCCGGTTTTATGTCAACACCATGCAGAACAAGCTCACCGTGTTCATATATTATTGTCGGGACGATGTCGGTTTTTCCTGCTGATGTGCTGCCTGAGATTATGATAATATCCGCCTTGCGCACTGCTTCCTCCATTTTCCCTAGCACATCGTCCGCGTCGTCGCATGCGATTCCAAGAGGGAGCGGAACGCATCCGCACACACTCACTGCATCGGACAATGTGCGCATGTTCACATCGTATATCTTGCCCTTCGGCAGAGGAGCATCCTTCTGCCCGTCGTTTTTCCCGTCACCCATATTGAGCGGGTCCACAAGCTCATCGCCTGTTGATATGATTGCGACTCTCGGCTTTCCCCTCACAACGACTTCATTTATTCCGCATGCAGCAAGGACGCCTGTCCTGCATGGTGTGAGCAATGTCCCCTCTGATATTATGAGTTCTCCTTTTCTGATGTCAGAGCCCGCACGCTGCACATTCTCGCTGGGCGCAACTGACTTGAAGATTCTTACTTTTTCACATAAATCCTCCGCATTCTCCACCTTTACAACAGAATCAGCGCCTTCAGGAATCGGCGCTCCAGTTGATATAGCAACACAGGTGCCTCTCTCCACACGCACATCAGGAAACTCTCCCGCACGCACCTCACCCAGAAGTGAAAGCTCAGCAGGAGAATCCTCATCCGCATAAAATGTGTCCGCAGCAACCACAGCGTATCCGTCCATCGTCGCCCTGTCAAACGGCGGTATGTCAATCGGCGCATGAATGTCCTCCGCCACAATCCTGCCAAGCGATTCATCCAGTCTCACACGCTCCTTCCTGCGCACTTTGAACCTCTCAGCGAAATTCAAAATGATGTCAAAAGCCCTCCTGTATTCTGTTATGCGCATTTATTATCATCCATCTGTCCATTTCTAAAATATGATCGGAAAGCGGTCTGGGTGAGGAGATGCTGGAACATTGATGAAGAAGAAGCATTCCTTTAAGGGCAGGGAAGCTGACACCTCCAGTAAGGTGTCAAGTATATTAAGACCCATATGTTTGGCGGATGTGAGAGAACAAAATATAAAATAGAGGAAGGGGGGATGTGATGCAAACAACAGGCATTCCTTCATTGAATATAGGTATGGTTGGTCATGTTGATCATGGAAAGACGACGCTTGTAAAAGCGCTTGCGGGTGTATGGACAGACAGGCACAGCGAGGAGATAAAGCGAGGTATCTCCATCAGATTGGGTTATGCGGATGCGACTTTTCGCAGATGCCCTTCATGTGCTGAGCCCGAGTGCTTCACGGTATATGAGAAGTGTGTGCATTGCGGCTCGCTTACGGAGGAGCTTCGCACAGTTTCGTTTGTTGATTCGCCGGGACATGAGACGCTCATGGCAGTCATGCTGAGTGGTGCTGCGATAATGGATGGTGCTGTCCTTCTAATTGCAGCTTCTGAGCCGTGTCCACAACCTCAGACGGAAGAACACCTGATCGCACTGCAGATGAGAGGCATAAAGAACATCGTGATCGCGCAGAACAAAATAGATCTGGTGACGAAGGAGCAGGCTCTCGCTAATTACAATGAGATATGCGATTTCGTGCGAGGAACCATCGCCGAGAATGCACCGATCATACCCATATCGGCACAGCGCTGTGTGAACATAGATGCACTGATTCAGGCAATTGAGGAAACAATTCCAACGCCTGAGCGTGATCTCAGCAAGCCACCTCGCATGTATGTTGCACGCTCATTTGATGTGAACAAGCCCGGAACACAGATAAAAAATCTGAAAGGCGGCGTTATTGGAGGCTCGGTCATTCAGGGAAAATTCAGAGAGGGTGACGAGATTGAGATAAGACCCGGAATTTTAGTGAAAAAAAGTGTGAAGAGAGCTGGTGAATGGGCTCCTCTTTTCACAACAATATCCTCAATAATGGCTGGCGGGAGGCATGTGAGCGAGGCCACTCCCGGAGGACTTGTGGGCATAGGGACAATGCTTGATCCAAGCCTCACGAAAAGCGATGCGCTCATCGGTCAGCTCGTCGGAAAACCTGACACACTGCCTCCTACACTTCACAATCTTCAGTTTGAAACTCAACTGTTGGAGCGTGTCGTGGGCGTTTCAGAGCGTGTGAATGTTGAATCAATAAAAACAGGTGAAATGCTCATGCTCAGTGTCGGCACCGCAACCACGCTCGGATTCGTTGAACACGCATCCAGAAACATCGTTGAAACCCGCCTGAGCAGACCAGTATGCGCTGAAACAGGGGATATAGTGGCAATAAGCCGAAAGGTGGGCGCGAGATGGCACCTCATCGGAGCAGGAACTGTGAGATAACTGTGAGATGATATTGTGGGAAACAGATGAGATGAAAGAGAGATGGATTGAAAGGCTCAGATTTAGCTTTAAATATGTAACTCGTGGAGTTTATTATGCATAACCATAGTTTCCATCACCATGGTAGCTGGTAAAGAAAGCCAGCAAGCTGAGGATGATCTTAACAGCCAGGCATCTCTCACTCACAGCCCTTATAAACTTCAATCAGAAGTTATCACTCGGTGTTTCCTTCTCAGTCTGGAGAGAAATCCGTGGTATTCTGCTTCCTCATCGCTGTTATGTTTTCCCTCTTCACGGCGACAAATC
>JAOQIN010000062.1 GCA_026134085.1 Candidatus Methanoxibalbensis ujae | reverse complement strand
ACGAGAAAGCTCATACCAAATGCTTCTCCTGAGATGCTAATGGAGCTCATGGATGCTAATGGAGCTCATGGAAACGGCGTACGGATGTGCTGTTCGCCTCGCTCACCAGAACCCTTTAGGGCTTCGCATACCCGCAAACAGTTAAGTGAAATGCCCGCCGTCGCCTTGGAAGGAAAATTTAAACTACGTATTCATTTAAGAATTGATAACCATGAGAAAAAACATGATAGTATTTGGTGATGCCCAAAATATGAAAGAACTGGAAAATAATAGCGTTCATTTAGTTGTAACTTCCCCACCATATTTTAATGCTCCTTTTGATTATCCAGATTTGTTTAAAAATTACGATGAGTTCTTAAATCTAATAAGAAATGTAGCAAAGGAGTTGAAGCGTGTATTAGATAATGGACGGATAGCAGCTTTTGTTGTTGATGATACTTTAATTAAAGGAAAGAAATACCCTGTTGTCGCAGATATTACTAAAATATTTATTGAAGAAGGATTTAAATATAGGGAAAGAATTTTTTGGGTTAAACCGGAAGGATATATCAGAATAAGCAGAAGAAGCGGTGTTTTACTACAACATCCCTACCCGATGTATTATTACCCGGACAATCTACAAGAATCTATTTTAATATTCCAGAACGGTGAATTTGACTATAAAAACATTCCAAAGGAACTAAAAGAAAGATCAAAAATTGACATTGAAGAATATCAAAAAGAAAAGTGGTATCTCAATGTATGGCAAATTACAAATGTTTTGCCTATTAACAACAGATTAGAGGAGGGAATAGCTGCATTTCCAGAAGAAATACCATATAGATTGATAAAATTATTCTCATACAAAGGAGAAACTGTTTTAGACCCTTTTATGGGTTCAGGAACTACATTAAAAGTAGCTCTTGAATTGGGAAGGATAGCAGTCGGCTATGAAATAGATCTTGAACTCTTAGACGTTGTAAAAAAGAAACTAAAAATCGGACAACCCGTTTTAATTGGAGATAGCCCAGAATTTGAGATAATTATTAGAGATGATGTCAAACATCTAAGGACTCAACTTCAGGAGAAAGTAGCAAAAAATAATAAAAAGAGGAGATGAAAATGGAAATCTATGGAGAAATAAAAGGTATAAAATACAAACTGTTTTTACACAAACCTCTAACACGCTTTACACTCGAATAGATAGAGTATTGTCAGAAAAAGCTGGTTTTATATTAAGAGTCAATAAGGATAATGAATTTGCCGTGAGCTGGGGGGTATCTCCCAAAAGAACAAGATCCTATCCGTACGCGAGAGTCTATGATACTTTAGGATTTAGTGGGAAAAAAGTTACAATAATCCCAATAATAAAAGATGAAGGAAAAGATGGAGATAGAGATTTTCTTCAATGGGATACAATATCATTAATGAGTTTATTGGGGGTGTATGTTATTGTAGGTTATTATATACAAGCAGATAGGAACCCCGGGTATAAAAACAAAATTACAAACCAAAGATTTGATACAGAATACATAAAAGAAGAAATTCAAAGATTGCTTTCTTATCAGTCCGATGCATTACATTGGAATTTGGAACAAATAGATGAAACATATAGCGGATATGGCTTTGAATGCTTATAAAAAGATATCAAAAGAATTAGGGGTGGAAATGCATTCTATGGAATCTGCAGAAAGACGAATAAGAGAATTACATAAAGGTAAAGAGAAAATTTATGGAATTATCTAGCTTGCTCGCAAAGCACAGGAAAGGGAAAGTGTAGCAGTCCAGCCCAAAGAGCATTTAACAGGC
This sequence comes from Candidatus Methanoxibalbensis ujae, assembly GCA_026134085.1. GTDB lineage: Archaea > Halobacteriota > Syntropharchaeia > Alkanophagales > Methanospirareceae > Methanoxibalbensis > Methanoxibalbensis ujae. The sequence continues at coordinate 5,144 of JAOQIN010000062.1, read as the reverse complement.
ATCAAAGGTATGATTACTATAAAGAACTATTTAGGTGGTTATTATTATTTTACTTGTGATGAAGTAGAGATTCATGGGAAGGATATATATCTTATTGAGGGAAAACATACAGTTACTGGAAACTTACCTTCTGAAGGTGATATAAAAGATGGTTTAATAAAGATGATACTCTTTACAAATCCTGAAAATGTTAAGGTGGATGGACAAGAGTATAACCCTATGCCCGTTTTAAAATTAACAACAAACAGCAAATTCAATGAAAATTTACTTAGTAAATCAAAACATAGATTGTTTAACTTATTAAAAGAAGAAGCAAAGTATAACAAATTTAGAATTAAAATTAATGATTCATTTATTGTATAACGGTGAGATAAAAATGAACAAAATATTTGGCGACGGCGGGCACTCTGCGTTGCTTCGCACCTTTCCCTTCGGGTCACTTAACAGGAGGATATGTGGCTACGCTTACGCTCGCCCAAATTTGCCTTCGGCAAACTTCACACATCCCCCTAACGTCGAAACAATTTGAGGGAGGTGATAGTATGAAAATGGTGAAATGGAACGATGTTGAAATCACACAAAATACACACGGGGTTGACGCAAGAAAACTCTATGACACCGAACATGCCCAAGTTGTCCATATGATCTTGAAATCAGGGGGAAAATTGAAAAAACATCTGACCCCAGTTGATGTAATCTTTTATGTTTTGGAAGGAAATGGAACTGTTGAGATTGGCGATGAAAAACAGGAAGTTGGACCAGATACTCTCATTGATAGTCCTGCAAAGACACCTCATTGTTGGTATAACGAAAGTAATGACATTCTGCGCTTCCTCGTCATTAAAGTTCCAAGACCAACAGAATCAACAAGATTATTATGATAAAGATGCTTGGCCTAACAGCGGCTATACGGCTCGCTCCGCTCGCCCAAATCCTTATAGGCTTCGCATACCCGCAGGACGTTAGGCGACATTGCTTTTAAGTTTAAGTTCAAATTTTAAGTTCAAATGTGGGGAGGAATATACCATGAATACAACTGCCATATTAAATATTTTTGCTTTTGGCTGTTTGATATTTGCGTTTATTAAGGATCGGACAAAAACAAAACAGGCACTAACTGTGGCATTAAAGTCATTCTTCCATATTCTCCCCACTGTTCTCATTATCATAATCTTCATAGGTCTGCTTTTGGGTTTCGTACCACAAAGTCAAATTTCCGAAGTCGTTGGTGAACAAGCAGGTTTTAGAGGAGTACTTATTGTGGCATTGTTGGGAGCGTTTTTGCACATACCCTCTTTAATTTCCTTCCCATTAGCAGCATCTCTCCTCAAAAGCGGAGCATCAGTTACCTCAGTTGCAGTGTTCATTACCACTTTAACCATGATTGGCGTGGTTACACTGCCCTTGGAAATAAAAGAATTGGGAAAGAAAATGGCTTTACTGAGAAATGGGATAAGTTTTGTTATCGCAATCATTATCGGTATCGTCATGGGGGTGATTCTGTGAAAGATCATATTAAAGAAAAAGAAACACAACGAAAGGGGATGAAAAGAGATGCTATCATTCCTGGAATCACTTTAATTATTGCGATAATCTTACTATCAATTTTTCCTGACAGACAGGAGGCAGTAATCACAACATCATGGGACTTCTTTATTGAAATGATTTTGATACTTCCTGCCGTGATGATATTGATGGGTCTTTTCAGTGTGTTTGTACCGAAAGAAATGGTTGTGAAATATTTGGGCAAAGCTGCTGGAATAAAGGCTGTTTTTCTTGGCATATTGATGGGGTCATTGCCAACAGGCCCTCTTTATGTGGCTTTTCCTATGGCTTCTGCTTTACTTAAAAAAGGAGCTAAAATATCATGTATCATTGCCTTCCTCTCCGCATGGGCATGCATAAAAATTCCACAGGAGATGGTGGAGCTTCAATTTCTTGGGCCCAGATTTATGGCAGCAAGACTCGTTTTAACCATTATTTTTGTGGTCATAATGGGAATATTAATAGAAAGACTTATTGAATGGAGCGATAAAAAACAAACAAATCTTAGGAGGTGAAGAGGATGCAGGTATTTGATCTTAAAGCAATGAAAGCATATCCGTATGAGGAAAGGGATAAGAATGTCTTTTATGAGGCTGAGGAATTCAAAGCAAGAATTATTGAGCTTCCAGCCGGCGGGGAGATGCCAACTTGTGAAATGGCTTCATATGTTATTTTCTATGTTATTGAGGGGGCAGCAGAAGTAAGGGTCAATCAAGAAAAAGTAAGTATTAAAGAAGGACAGTGTCTTATTACTGAACCCGCAACATTATCTGTGAGGACAAATGATGGCGTCAAGATAATGGGCATACAGGTGGTGAAAAGGTAAAAGCAATGTCGCCTGACAGCGGTTCGCTATCACCTATCCTACCTTCACGGGCTTCGCATACCCGCAATCCGTTATACGCAATCGGCTTCGGGACAATACTGAGGTAAAAATATGAATTAAGGCAAAATGAAGTGGGGAACAGCAGGAAATTTTCAGAGAAGTTGGTCTATGTGATAGGTTTAATCATTGTTTTAGGAAGTGAGTTTATATTACGTGATGTTTTTTCTGAAGTATGCAAGAAACATTCATATTGGAATGGCTGTTTTAGTAGAATGGCTCATTCTTTTGATATTACTTGTTTTCTGGATTCCCAAAATTGAAGGCAGCAATCTTGAAAGCATTGGATTTGGAAAGTTCAGAAGGATATCTCTGGGAAGGTGCTTTGACTTATCTCATACTTATGGTTCTTTGGACAGGTAGTAGTTTTGCCTTGAAAGCGGTAGGATTTGAAGGGTTAAGAAGTCTCCAGCCTATGCTAAACAATCCTATCATCTCTTTGGTCTATTCCTTACTGGGACTTGAAGAAGTATTTTATAATACCTCATTGAGAAATTAACTTCGTTAACAGGACATAGATGGATAGGTGCCATTGTATCCTGGCTGGCATTTACTTTTGTGCATCTAAAGTTTTTCGGTTTGGGTCCCACAATAGATATAAGTATCTATCAGCAGACTCGTCCTGCTATACCTCAAAGAGAGAAGCATTTGGTCATGTGTTGTGGTTCACGGAATAAATAATGCATTTGGTTTTCTAATTTTTCCTTTATTGGTGTAATAATGGAGTGTGAAAAATGTTCTTTCGCCGACAACGACAGGTGCATATCCGACTTCTCTTTGCTTGTCCAAATTCCTCGCTTTGCTTGGCGGATATGCCCAGAACGTTAAGCGACATTGCAGAAAGGTTTAAAAAGATGATTGACATATTTGATATTATGGTATTATGATTACAATCCATAGTGAAAGGAGGAATCAAAATGGGCAAGGTCGTTGAGAGGGTAAAGGTTACAAACTTTAAAGACACATCAAAATCCATAGAGATAGAAGCCGTCATTGATACTGGTGCAACCATGTCCGTTCTGCCGATGGATTTAATTCAAAAGCTTGGATTGGAGAGGATTGATGAATTCATGGCAACGTCGCCCAACAGAGGACATACGGCTACGCTTCGCTTCGCCAAATTCCCCTTCGGGAAACTTCGCATGTCCGCAAGACGTTAGGCGAAATTCGATATGACCAAAAAGGGATGTTTGAAATAATAATTGATGGGCAAAAAATAAGGTAGGATAGAAATGAAAAAAGCATTGATAATTTTCTGTGTCATGATTGCAATATTGTCATTTTCATTCCTGACTAATGAATTGATAAATACTGATGAAATGGGAGGTAATTCTACTTCAAAAACTGGTAACGAGTTCGACAACAACTCAGCTGAATATCTTGCAAAAATTGAGGTAAAAGATAGGATAGAGGATTTAGAAAGCAAATATGGAAGTTATGAATGCATTGTTAAGCCTCACGAGAATTACACCTTGGTGATATTTCAGCCAGAAAATATGGAATATAATAACTCATACGAAGTCGTTTTGGTTTATGTGAAGAATGAAGAAATCATTAAAGTTGAAACTGAGACTGCAACTCCACGCATAATTACGCCAGAACCCCCGGAACCCATTCAAATAAATGGAATAAAGATTGTTGAAGTGAATGAGCGTGGAGATGTTGAGGTTAATTACCAGGGAATCATTGATCTGGCTTTAATGGATTCTGAGGTAAGGGAAATAGTTGAATTTCTGGAAAGTAGGTATGGCAAGGTATATCCAAAAGTTTGGTCGTTTAATCCATATGGCGATACTTCTGCCATGGTTCGTTTTTCAATCAATATAGACTCGCAAAAAATAGAGAAAGTTAAGAATGAGCCAGTTGCATTTCCAACTGAATCACAAGGCTTTTCCTGCTGGGTAAATCTCACCACTGGGAAGGTTGAGAAAATCATTGGAGACTACAGGACTGATAGGTTAATTGATATTGTGTTGACAGATAAAGAGGCAAGAAGTAAACTTGAATCTCTAAAAGAAAAACATGAAAACGTATCTGTTGTATTTGCTATGTCACCCGATGAACCAGACATAGTTGAGCTGATATTTACTCCAGACTTTAATCCACATGAGGAAAGAGCAGAGGGGTTATACGGTATTCATTGCGTAGTTGACACGGAAACGAAAAAAGTGATAAAAATCAAAGAGTTTAACATAACTTCAATTTCTGTTCCTACACCACCACAAAACTCCTTATGGGCGCCAAAGCTACGATTGTATCTGAACAACGATAAAGAAGAATTTGTTCATGAATTTGTTCAGGGTGAAAAAATCAGAATTTTTCTTGAAAACATCGGTAACAAGACGATAACCCTTCCCAATTCAGCTCCTTGGGAAGTAATAGTATTGCCGATGATTGATGCAGAAATTGAAAGCAGATTACATTGCAGTCCAGAGGAGAGTATATACGCCAAATTTCCGAAAATCTATCCTGATATGTATAATATAACGAATGGTCTTATTTACAGGCCTAAAGTGGAGCAAACTGCCGTGTTAATTCATCCAGATGAAACGCTAAGGACCTGGGATCAGAAACGATGGCAGCCTTCTTAAGCCAGGGCACTATCAGGTGGTACTAAAAGGATTGGATGTCAAGTGCGTAGAACAGACAATTTTTTATGTTTTACCAGAGCAGTATTGAGTTGCAAAAATTATCTGCAAAAATTATCAGAGTTTGC
>JAOQIN010000061.1 GCA_026134085.1 Candidatus Methanoxibalbensis ujae | reverse complement strand
GCTTGAGGAGGAGGCAAAATTCCTTGAAGAGCAGCTGCATCAAATAAAACAGCGCCTTTCAGAGCTGAAAAGGGAGTAGTCCCTCTCTTTTTTCCCTTTTTTTTATTCTTTCATTTTACTTTCTTATTTTCTTATTTTCCCATACCGAGTATGTCGTGTATTGTTCTCACAGCTTTATATGCGTCTTTCCTGCTCACGACAAAAGATATATTGAACTCAGAGCTGCCCTGAGAGATCATTCTGACGCTTATTCCAGCGTTTCCGAGTGCGGAGAATATTTTACCTGCAACGCCTGGTGTTCCCACCATACCGGCACCGACCACACCGACCGCGCACACATCACTGTCGCATATGACATCCTGCACAACATCTTTTTTCCGCATCTCACGCATCGCCCTCATCGCTGCATTCAGGTTTGAACGCTCAATGACGATTGATATGGTGCGCTCTGAGGAGCCCTGACTGATCATCACAACATCAATGCCCTCCGATGAAAGTGCCCTGAATATCTGTGCAGCAACTTCTGATATCCTCATCATACCGGTGCCTGATATGTTCAGAATTGATGCGTTTTCTATGAGTGTTATAGCCTTCGCAATCTTGTCCGTTCGCTCGCTTTCCTCACCAATTAAAGTGCCTTCGTCATCGGGATCATTCAGATTTTTCACCCTTATCGGTATTTTCTCGCGCATAACAGGCTCCATCGCTCTCGGATGAAGGACAGTTGCGCCGAAATACGAGAGCTCCATGGCCTCAATGTATGAGAGATATGGTATTTTCTTCGCATTTTTTATTATTTTTGGATCAGCGCTCATGATTCCCTCCGTGTCTTTCCACAGCCATATTTCATCTGCATCAATCGCTGCGCCTACGATTGTGGCTGTGTAATCTGAGCCACCTCTGCCGAGTGTTGTGATGATTCCGCGCTCTGATTGAGCGATGAATCCGCATATGACGGGAGTGACGCCCTCGTTGAGGATGTGCAGAACTCGCTCTCTTATGAGATGCTCGGAGACCTCAAGCGGCTGCGCGTTGCCGAAGTTCTCATCTGTGATTATTCCCGCCTCGCCGCCTGTGAGGTGTGTTGCTTTTATACCGATTGTGCGCAGTGTTCCTGCGAGTATCGGTGCTGACAGCCTCTCCCCAAACGAGAGTATGAAATCAAGCGACCTTTTTGTGAGCTCGCCCAGAAGGCATATGCCGAGAAGCGCATTCTCAAGTTCTCGCAGCCTTTCTTCTGTCTCCTGAACGATTTCAGAATATGTGCGTTCTTCTGCAGTCGCTGCAACGCCACTTCTTCCTCGGTCGTTGATGAATATGGCATCTCTCGCAGTTGACAGGTGCTTCTCACGCAGTTTTTCAAGAAAATCCTTAACAAGCTCCTTCCTACACTCCTGCGCAATCCTTATCGCATTGTCCTGCAGTGCATCTGTGACGCCTGCAATTGCCGAGATGACAGCCACAATATCCATGCCGTCCTCCACGCGAAATCGCTTGATCAGCTCTGCAACTCGCCTCATCATTGTACCATCCGCAACAGCCGCACCACCAAACTTCATCACAACACGCATTTCTCGTCTCCTCTTAACGCACTCCTCTTCATATTTGTTTCTTCATATTTGTTTCTGAATCGCTCAATATTTCGATTGCTCAATATTTCGCCGCCTATGTCTTTCCGTCGCAGGGAGGAAAAGTGAACTTTCAATCCTTATTGCCTTCTTTGACACTGAATCTCAAATCCCTCAAGGTCAGCTTCTCATTTCTTCAGCTCCTCATTGCCATATGCTGGATAAATCCCATCATGCCGGTTGCTCCACGGGAAATAACTGGTTCCCCACAATTCTGCTTTTCTCTTTGAAATGTTTCCTCTGCCAGTCCGGGTTGGAGAGCACACAGCCCGGCGTTATCCTCCTTCAACTTCAATCATCTCCCTTCAACCTCAATCTTCAACTTCAATATAAGACACTTCAGCCGAAGGCTTGTCAGTGTCAGTATTCAAGAGAACCACAGAGCACAGAATCCACTCTCCCGGAAACCTTCGCTGGACATATCGTGCAGCAAAAATGCTCTGATTTCCTTCAGAGAGCCAACATCAACAAAAAGACTGTCAAAATCTTCTCAAAATCTTCTTCATTTATCTTCTTATCTCCGTCACAATCCAATTCAAATCGTAATAGTTTGGTATTTCAATTTCATTATATTTTGTTCCTTCTTGATTCTTCTTTTCAAAAAATAAAGGGCAGTTTATACGCACCCACACCAATGCTATATACGCCTCCGAAGGATATGTCTTAATATCTCATGGGTCAATTGATCGGTCTTGACAGTCATAAAGGTTCAGTATCCTTCAGTTTCTTCCTCACTTCTTCATGCCAATCGCCAGAACAGCATCATAATCAAGTGCTATTGCGGGAGCTCTCCTTTCATAATTCCTTATCTCCTGCTCCTCAGCCAGCCATAAAAGCACCTCCAACTGTTATGTGCTGGAAACTCATAATTCGCGAAATTTGAAGGTCTTCCGTATTTTTGCAAGACCTCAAAAGCCTTCTCGACTTCTGGGTCATCGCTTCTCAACAATAAAAATGAGATCTTCTCTTTCGCATCTCTCTCTTTCAAATCAATGCCGTCTTTAATCTCAGGCAGGCTATTGAAATCTTTAAGTAGTGAGGTGAAATTGCTATGATCTACTTCTTTCCCTGTTTCATTCCCCTTCGGCAGCGCACCTGGCAGCGTGACCATACCGAGTATCTGAGGGCATGACTCTCCTGCCTCTGTTCAGATAGCAGTGCTTGCCGTTGGCAGAAGTCCACGATGTGCAGGTCAAGGAAGTTTTGAGACATAGACGATCACCTTTCAATGGATATCCACGAACCTGTCTCGTTTATCTTACTTTCTGTTTTACCACATCAACAGTAGCAATAATCGTCTTTTTGGGCTCTTTTATGCGTATATAAACATCTACCAATATTTCTTTATCACCACCAGCCTTTCTTGTATGTTCCTTAATTTCGTATTCCTTTCCTTCTATTCTTTCTTTCACCCTCGGGTCTTGTAGTGCCACTTCCTCTGGCGGTAGTAACGATTTATATACATAGACTTTCCATCCATCAATCATCCTGCCATGTAATTGCTGGTTCTCCGGTGTGAGATTGTAAACATATATCTCTATGTCCTTACAGCCTGTTCTGGGATCCCACCCGTACGACCATGCAGCAATTTGCATCTCCGGCTTCTCTTTGAGCCGTTCTAGCTCTGCGTTGAGCTTCTCTTCTTCCCTCTTAAACTCTACGTCTTCCCTTATGTTCATCGTCCATCCATTGATAACCTTGCCATTTAATCGTTCATTCTCCGGTGTCAGTTTGTATACAAAAATATCCACCCTCTTTTCCGCTGTATCCACCGACCATCTGCTTAAATGTATTTCAGGTTCAAGGAGCAAACGCTCTATTTCAGATTTTACCTCCGTGTCCCGCTTCGTTTGGCTGTTTTACCATGAGTATAGCTATGATGCCCACGATTGCTATTACGAAAACAGTGCCTATTATTAGCACTTTCCTTTTTCCTGCAAATGCTTTTTTCATCTTCTCTTTTCTCACCTCCTATCAGACGAGGACAATTAACACTAATTACATTACAATCTTATCCATCTCAAAGCACGCAGCATAATCTCCCCTGCACAGCCCCCCTTTCCATCTGCCTTATCCTGACTTTCGTGTTTTCCTCATCGGTTCCGCAGGGCATCCGCCAATCACCCGGCTGGATGTTGAGATCGTCATGCTGAAAGAGTTTCCAGTTGTTAAAGTTCGTCACATCGCCTCCTTGCTCTGCACATCGTGACTTAAAGGGATGGAGTTGTTCGTTACTCCTTCCTCATATTGTTCCATCCGTAGCCCTCCATGCAACAATGCTCCGAACAACCTCCATGCTCCTTCCAGCAGCACTTGCTCAACACATTGTAGAAGCTGGATCTCTCTCCTGCCCTCGCGAACCTCATCGCCACATTCATGGCCCGGATGGCACATTCTTCCAGTCCATCCCCCACGGTCAGATTGACCACTGCGCATCTTATATAGAAGTAAGCTCCGGAAACAGAACGGCAATCTCCACTGCCAGGGCGCCAGTTACTCCACTGACCCCAATTATTCCACGACAATAACTCCTCTCCAGCTCCTTATTCTGCTTTGCCCTCCTCTTTCCCATCTGCTTTTATTTACCGTTTTATCCATCACTCCCATCCCTACATTCCCTATATTTACAGCAAGTATCAAATCATAATATCTTCAGGTCTCCTCATTCTCTTATCGGCTGAGGATATTTCCCCATGATTGATGCCTCGGGCAGTCCCAGTAATACAAATCCGGGGTCACCGCTATTCCACATTCTACGCATTTTATGCTGGTGGATTTTTTAAATGTGCAGAATTTTCGGGACATGATGCCGTTAGTATTTTACTTCATACTTTATTCCTCCCCTATCTCTATTACTTTTCCCTCTTTCTGCTGCTGCATGAATGATCATCAAAGTTTTATCCGTAAACATCCGCTTGCAATTTTTTCCCAACCAATTTATCACCAACTGAAACATCGTAATCTTTTCCCCTCACTTTCCCTTTTATTTTCTCTTTCACCCCTGAATCATTAAGTGCTATCTTGACCACTTCTTTTCTTATCTACCGGTCCACAAATTGATTCTTTTATCGCTATTACTCTTCTCTCGGTCAGATTCACAGTTGCAATATAGCATATTGGAGTCCCGTTGATGTGTATGTAAACATCATCAGTATCAAGCTTTTCCCCGGTCATCCATTTTTCAAAAGCAAGAACATCTCTAACCTCATATTCCAACCCCTCTATCCTCTCCTTTACACTTTCGTTGTTGAGTGCTATCCTGATTGCTTCTTCTTTTTCTTCTCCAGTTACTCCTCTTGGTATCGTCGGCTTGACATATGGATATCTGTATATTTGTATTACCTTTTTCTTGTCTAGATCAATCAACACAGTAGTTAGTGTTATTTTCATCCAATTGTCTTCCCCGACATACATCTGCACCCCAGGATATGCCTCTCTGGTCCTGTCTCCGCTGACAACATGTTCTCGGGATATTATCCCCGCTCCTATTATCCTGTATTCCTTATCCTCCAACATCTCCTTTACGCTTGTGTCGTTAAGCGCTATCCTGATCAATTCTGCTTTTTCCTCCTCCGTTAATTTTGCCTGCCAATTTGTTTCCCGGAAGACCCCCGCAATCATTATCCCCAGCAGTAAACATCCTACAAGCAAACATAGACAGATTATAGCCATCCTCTTTTTCATTTTTCAGCTTTATCCATGATCTTCTCTGCGATTAACCTTCCAGTCCATCCCCAATTACTTTGATACATGCATTTGAGGTTCTGACCAGCCAGATATGCGTTGTCTCCGTTGAGGAGATAGCGGCTTCGTCTCCAAGCCCCGGTATGCTCGTCCCTTCGGTCTTATTTTTTTATGTATTCAAAGAATTCATCTGCCCCATCAATATTATTGAAGACATAGACGTCAATTTCAGCATAACCTTCTGTAAATCCGTCTATTTTCTTGTTCAATTGTAAAACATAGCCATCCTTCACATCATATTCTCTTAATTTATGTAATTCCAGAAAACGAGCTTTATCCTTTTCCAGATTTTCCTGGAACATCTCTTCATCCGTGATATTCTTCTTCAGTTTGCCTTTCATGCCAAATATTCAACTCTTCAAAGGTCTTCACATCGTTTATGTATTTATTTTTAAATGTTTTGCACTAATGATGGTTACTGATGTTTCTTCCTCATTATATGGTATATAAAATGATGCAATGATGGATATCATAGCTATGCCTATGCATCTCATTATTAGATGACTGCATCTTTTTTTCATTTTCAGCTTTCTCCAAGACTTTTTCTGCAATTATCCTCTTCACATCATTTCCATCAAACATTACTACTTGTATAAAAGCATTTGAAGTTCTGACAGGATAACTATACTCTGTTGTGGAGATAGCGGCTTCGTCTCCAATCTCCAATATGATCCGTTCATCTTATTTTTCATGTAATCAAAGAACCTCTCTGCTCCATCAATATCAATGAAGGTATAAACAACATCTTTTACACCTGATTCTCTTAGCGTAGATGCCATCTCCAGAAAAAGTTCCTTGTCAGCCTTAACTCCTTTAAAATGACTTATTGGATCGCTCTCGTAGCTAAAACCCTCTTCCTTCCACCTCATTCCAATTTCACGTTTTCAAATTCTTCGCACTACTAATTTCTTTCTCTCCGTTACTATATATTATATATAGAACACCCTTGCACATCTCAGCACATCCCATAGCTCAACATAAAATCCGTCACCGTGTCTATTATTAAATTCCGCTGCTGCATAAGTGCCCTAACCATAACAAGTAGCTTGTCCACGGATTCGTACTTTTAATCTTTTTTCTCCATCTTCATTACATTCGGTCTGAACAACCTGAATATTTCTATTTTTCGCACCTTTTTCTTCCCTTTTCTTACTGATTTCTCGTCATTATAATCAATATCACCAGTTACTTTCAGGAGTCTCATAATATAATGAAATGGTCTGTTTAGGGAGTTTTCCTTCAAGAATACCTCAGCAGAAGCTGCATCTGGAGATACGGTGACTATAAATCCCATTCTCCGTTCACTGTATTCTTTAACAAACACTACCTCGCCGCCGGGTTTCTCTACTTTTTTAAGGAGATGTTGTTGCCAATCCCCTCCTTTTTCAAATGAGCGGTGGGGGATATGGGTGAGTCAGGTTGGAAATACCGAATGGAAGTAACGAGGACAGTCAGGTGCAATCATATGTCTGACTCTGCGGAATAGTTTCTCAGGAGATAACTTCAGCGAAGAAGATGCGTTCCAATGAGGACTTCCAATGAGGACCTGATAGACAGAGAAGAAACACTCGAGGACAGGAAATGTGTGGTTAAAGTAGCACTTTCTCATCAGCCTTTTAATGAGGCTGATGATGTCATGATGGAGATTTCCACCTTCACGGTCAGGAAGGATGTTGAGCTGAAGAAGGAATACCCTTCAATCATAGAGGAGAGAAGGATAGTGAATGA
>JAOQIN010000060.1 GCA_026134085.1 Candidatus Methanoxibalbensis ujae | reverse complement strand
AGAAAGGAGATTCCCGATATACGGGGAAATGAGAAATATCAGAGGCTGTTAAACACGGACTATGGTAGGATTGAAAGAGAACATAGCGAGCAATCTCCCTTCCATACTTGATTTTGGTTAAACACGGACTATGGTAGGATTGAAAGTCCGCGTTAACATCGCACGCATCAACTGTTGCGTTTGGTTAAACACGGACTATGGTAGGATTGAAAGTATGACACAAAGTCTTCGGCCAAAAAGATGAGAAAAGTTAAACACGGACTATGGTAGGATTGAAAGCGTTATAGGGCACTTCTTCCACCTCATCCTTAAATTTAGTTAAACACGGACTATGGTAGGATTGAAAGACTTCTTGGACACTCTTGTGTGAATTGCAAGTTCAACAGTTAAACACGGACTATGGTAGGATTGAAAGGCGTTCGTTCTGGAAGGTGTAGCAACATTAGGGGTTGTGGTTAAACACGGACTATGGTAGGATTGAAAGTGAGCTTCATTTCTAATCAGATGGTTGAATCGATTGAGTTAAACACGGACTATGGTAGGATTGAAAGAGAAGGCAGGTGTCAACATCCCGACAGAGCATTTTTGTTAAACACGGACTATGGTAGGATTGAAAGCTGTGATTTCTTTTGCTCTTTTCTCCAGCTGCTTCTGTTAAACACGGACTATGGTAGGATTGAAAGAAAAAAGAAAAGAAAAAGGATCAGTGGTGTCTCTGAGTTAAACACGGACTATGGTAGGATTGAAAGTTGGATCATAGACAGGCACGAATGTTACTGCTTTATTGGTTAAACACGGACTATGGTAGGATTGAAAGAACTTAGTCACAGTTAGTCTTCCGTCAACTCTTTCAAGTTAAACACGGACTATGGTAGGATTGAAAGCGTCTCGCTTGAAGAATGCTCTGTCAGGATGCTGACATGTTAAACACGGACTATGGTAGGATTGAAAGCACTCCTCTCTTCCCTCCCACCATTTAAATACTTTGTTAAACACAGACTAAGGTAGAATTGAAAGCAAATCATTGATTTTCCGATCAGGCATCCTACGCTTGGGATCCTGATTGATTGATCCTGAGATACCACCTCTCCCCCACGAAACCGCAAGCTTTTTTAGCATGCATAAAAATGATGAGCTATGAAGATATGGACTGTTGGCACGAGCAAAAGGGGGGAGGAGGAGTTCATACAGCTGCTCAAACACTTCAACATAAGTGCGGTTGTGGATGTCAGGCGATTTCCCCTATCAAGACTGAAACATTTTAGCAGCGATTCACTTGAGAAAATACTGAAAAATGCTAATATCGCGTATTATCTGTGTGAGGACCTCGGAGGATATCGGAAAGGAGGCTACCGAAAACACATGCTCACAGATGAATTCAAGCGAGGCATTGAATTCGTTGAGCGGATTGCATCTGAGAGAAACACAGCCATATTGTGTGCTGAAAAGCTGTTCTTCAAGTGCCATCGCAGGTTCATCGCAGATGCCCTCGTCAGCAGAGGACATGAGGTTATACACATAATTGATGAGAGAAGAACGCAGAAACACAGGCAGAAAGAATCAAAATTGGAAGTCTGAGGCTGTGAGCATGTGATGAGCGATGGGGAGGATAGCTTTACTGTGGGATGGAAGAATCACGATTTTCCAAAAATATCTGCTTGTGAAGGGATATAAGAGCGATGTTATCAGTGATCCTCGTGTTTTGAGCTTGGTTTCGTATAAACTTGTCATTGTTCCTTCCGGTTTTGGGAACAACATGTATTCCAACATGCTTAAACTGCTGCGAGCTGGCAGGATAATCATAGAAAGATTCGTTCGTGCGGGCGGTATACTGGTGGCATGTGGTTCCATATCTGATGATGAGAGAGCTTATGATTGGCTTCCGCAGACGATTCACCTGAGATACAGGCTCGGATTTGAGAGGACACGCATTGAAACAGTGAGCAACCATGCAGCAACATCGCTTGTTGAGGCAGATGAATGCATGTGTGATGGTTTTTTTGATTTTGTGGATGGCGCAGAAGTGCTTTTAAAAGGAAACAAAAGACCAATTCTCGTCGCTTCTGACATCGGAAAAGGCGAGATAATCGCAACAACAATACATGAGTTTCCTTCAACAAGGTTCATCAGCTACTGCCTCGCACGTGTGAGTTGAGAATTCTGTCGTTGATTGTCGTTGAGTTGAGAATGAGAGGAAAAAAATAATAAAAAATAATAAAAAAACAGCGAGCATCCATCAGCACTCAGGCTTCAATCATTGATATGGCGCCTTTTTCACATGCGTCCACGCATGTCTCGCAATCTGTGCATTCATCATTGTTCACTGTGGCATATTTTCTGTCGCCTTCCTCAACGATCGTTATGCACTGCACAGGGCACTCCTCAGCACAGGTCCCACATCCATCACACTTGTCCAGGTCTATCTTTATCGGCATTTTCCATCATCCTCCTTTTTCTCATCCCCTTCACAACACATCACTTAAATATTACTGTTTTTTTCGTCGCCTTCGTCGCCTTCGCGCAGCATAACTGGCGGAAGGGGAGGCTGAGAGACGGCATTAAGAAGATGGGATGAGCAGAGCCCCGTCATTTATTCTCTTCTCTCACTTCTTTCTCGGCCTTTCTTCATTTTTCTTCATTTTTCTTCATTATTTTTGCTATTTTTGCTGTTCATCCATTTTCACTCTCATTATTTCCTGTTTCCTCCTCCTCTATCTCTTTCTTCTTTTTCTTTTTCTTTTTTTATCACGATGAATATCCTTTTGTTGCCTATTTTCCATTCTCTGGCGAGGTCCCCATCAGTCTCTTTCTCAGTCTCGTATATGCCATCTGAAAGCGTCTCACTGCATATATACGAGCGAAATTCTGATATTGCATTCCTGATGTCATCGTCATCGCTTGTATAGAACACCTTTATCCGTGCGGTGTAAGGCAGGTCAAGCTGCTTTCGCATTTCCTGAATTCTCCTCACGATCTCTCGCATAAGTCCCTCTCTCACGAGGCTTGCGTCAAGTTCCGTGTTCACGAAAACAGATATCTCCCTGTCAGCTGCTGATATTGCAGCTCCTCTGTATACTGTGTCAGACGGAGGCTCATCGCTCCACCTCATCTCCTTGACATTCAGCTCCTCGCATATCAAATCAGCGAACCCTGCGATTTTCTCATAAATTTTTTGATCGCAGCATACAACAATCTCACGCAATGGCTGCCTCATTTTTATTCCGGCATCAGACCTCACCCTCCTCCCCGCCTCAACAATCTTCATCACGATAAGCATCGCAACCTCAAGATCCTCATCAACGAGCGCATTATCACATTCGGGATAGTCGCAGAGATGCACGCTCTCCTTATCCCCGTCCGATTTCAGATTGCAGTATATATGCTCCGTTATGAAAGGTATGAAAGGAGCGAGAAGCTTGCAAAGAGTCACAAGCACCTCATAAAGCGTCAGATATGCACAGTGTTTATCCCTGCTCTCTCCCTCAATCCAGAATCTCCTCCTCGATCTGCGTATATACCAGTTGCTCAGCTCATCAATAACAAATTCCTCTGTTTTTCTCGTAGCAAGATGAAATTCAAACACTTCTGAATGCTTTCTCACATCCTTTATGAGCGAATTAAGCCTTGAGATTATCCATTTATCAAGATAATCGCGCTCATCAACAGGAATATTCACATTTTCAGGAACGAAATTGTCTATTGATGCGTATGTGATGAAGAAGAAATAGGAGTTCCACAGTGTATTTATGAATTTCCGCTGCCTCTCAGCTATCGCTTTTTCTGAGAATTTTATGTCCTCGTAGGGGGGTCCCGATGTGAAGAAGTACCAGCGAAGCGCATCAGCTCCGTATTTTGAGAATATCTTCTCTATGGGGACGACATTTCCCTTGCTTTTGCTCATTTTTTCCCCTTTTTCGTCAAGTATATGTCCGAGAGACAGCACGGTTTTGTAGGGGGCTGTGTTGAAAACTGCTGTTGAAACCGCGAGAAGCGAGTAGAACCATCCTCGTGTCTGATCTATCGCCTCGGTGATGAAGTCAGCCGGGAAGTTTTCAGCGAATTTTTCCTTTTTCTCAAAAGGGAAATGCCACTGCGCGAAAGGCGCCGAACCCGAATCATACCAGCAGTCTATCACATCCCTGACACGACGCATCTCGCCACCGCATCTGCACCTGAGCACAACCTCATCTATGAAAGGACGATGAAGGTCAGATATCTCAAGATGATTTATCATCTTCTCACGCATTTCTGAGATGCTGCCTATGCACTCCTCACGACCACATCTCTCGCATATCCATATCGGAAGAGGAGTTCCCCAGTATCTCTCTCTGCTGAGTGCCCAGTCCTCAGCGTTTTCTATGAAGTTTCCAAATCTTCCGTGTTTGAGGTGCGCCGGAAACCATCTGACTGTTTCATTGTTTCTGATCAGGTCATCACGCAGTGATCGCATGCGTATGAACCACGATTCCCTCGCATAATAGAGGAGAGGAGATTGACATCTCCAGCAGAAAGGATATTTGTGCATGTATTTTCCGTGTTTGAGAAGCACTCCCCTCTCATCAAGAATCTCAATTATTCGCTCATCCACATCCTTCACGAACATCCCTCTGAAAGGCTCAACAGTGAAGCATCCTCTCTCATCAACTGGCTGGCAGAATCCCAGGCCCTTCTGCAGACGCACCTCATAATCCTCTGCGCCGAACGCAGGTGCTATGTGAACGACGCCCGTCCCCTCATCAAGCGTCACAAAATCCGCAGTTACAACTTTGAACGCATCTCCATCCACGACCTCAGCATAATCAAACAGCCGCTCGTATTCCATGCCCTCTGTATCTGCTCCCATGAACCTCTCAACAATCTCGTAATCAAAACCCTCAAGCTCACAAAGACGTGCCTCCGCAAGTATTATGTATTCGTCGCCCATGCGAACTCGCACATATGTGTGTGAGGGATTGACTGCAAGAGCCACATTTCCTATGAGTGTCCAGGGTGTGGTCGTCCATGCGAGCATTGATGTGTTTTTCTCCCCCTTCAACCTGAACTTCACAAATACGGAGGGGTCCTCAACATCACGATATCCCTGAGCAACCTCATGCGATGAGAGCGGCGTCCCGCATCTCGGACAGTATGGAACGACCTTGTGTCCTTTGTAAAGAAGCCCCTTCTTCCATATCTCCTTCAATGACCACCACACAGATTCCATGTATTTGGTGTGAAATGTCACATAGGGATCATCCATGTCTATCCAGAAGCCCAATCTTTTTGTTGCACGCACCCACTCACGCTCATACCTGAAAACGGATTCCTTGCACCTCTGGTTGAATCTTCCGATGCCAAACTCCTCTATCTCACGCTTGCTGTTTATTCCGAGCTCCTTCTCCACCTCTATCTCAACAGGCAGACCGTGCGTGTCCCATCCCGCCTTTCGCTCGACAAGAAAACCCTGCATCGTCTTCAAGCGCAGGACAGCATCCTTCACAGCTCTCGTGAATATGTGACCGGGATGAGGTAGTCCGTTTGCAGTCGGCGGACCCTCAACAAACACGAATCTCGCACACTTCTCCCTCATCTTCACACTGCACTCAAATGTCCGCTCCTTGTCCCACTTCTCCAGAATCCTCTTCTCAAGTTCAACGAAATCAATTCGCTGCGGCTCACGATTGAAACGCATCTCCATCCTGTCTCCTCCCTCACATCTCATGACATGCGCCATTATTGTTGTCTTTTTTGTTTGCGCTGCGCTGTCTTATTTTGTTTTATTTCGTTTCGTTTCGTCTTATTTTCTCTGCGTTCTCTGCGTTCCTCGCCGACCTCCGTCACAGCGCTGACAGCAGAAGAGCATGCTGCGCTTTCAGCTTGTTTTATTATCACGTTTTCCCTATATAAGGTCATGTCATCCGATTCAATGGAGGAAGAGAGGAGGGCGTGGGATGAAGTTTCGCTTCTGATACCGCACACAGAGTATCTGATGAACGGCGTTCACATAGGCACGCAGCAGAGAACACGGTACATGGAGCGCTTCATATATCAGGTCAGACCTGACGGACTTTATCTGCTTGATATTCGCAAGATAGATGAGCGCATCCGCATTGCTGCAAGGTTTCTTGCGAGGTTCTCGCCTGGCGAAATGCTCGCTGTGTCCGCTCGTGAATACGGGCAGAAGCCTGTGAGCATGTTCGGTAAGGCGACTGGCGCAAATGTCATTGTTGGCAGGTTCATACCGGGAACACTCACAAATCCAATGAGCGAGCATTATATTGAGCCTTCTGTTGTTGTCCTCACAGACCCCATGAGCGACCATCAGGCATTGAGAGAGGCTTCTTCGCTCGGCATACCGGTCGTGGCACTTTGCGATACAAACAACTCAATATCAAATGTTGACCTCGTCATTCCAGCAAACAACAAGGGCAGAAAATCCCTTGCAACCATTTACTGGCTGCTCGCGAGAGAGACACTCCGTGAACGGCTCAAGCGCAATGGAAATGGGGAGGAATTCATCTTTGAATACAAAATAGAGGATTTTGAGGCTGTTATATAGTCATCAGAATCAGACATCTGCAGGGAGGCAGGAGATGCTATGATTGAAGACATCGCATCTCTGATGGAGAGCGTGTTGAAGTCTGCTGAATCTCGCTGTGATGAGGTGGAGTTTTACTGTGAATCTGCGGTTGGTCTGAGCATTGAGATCGAGAGATGGAATGTGAAAAATGTGAAAAAGATGAGCAGTTGCGGTGTGGGCGTGAGAGTTGCGGAGGCAAAGAGGACGGGCTTCTCATACACAACTCAGATAAGCAGGCGAGCTCTTGAGAGGTGTGTTGAAGAGGCTTTGAAGCGTGCAAGATCTTCTGAGGAAGATGCCGATTTCAGCGGTTTTCCCACTGCTTCCTCATACAAAACGCCTGTCGGCACATATGATCGTGATATTGTCGAGATGTGTGATGATGTCAATGAGAACACAATAGCAGAGGCGATTGAGAGATGCGAGGAGATGCTTGATGGCGTCCGCGCATACAAGAACTGCAGACCAACGGATGGAGGATTTTCCGCAGCATACGACACGATATTCGTGATGAACTCACATGGCGTCTGTGTGAGCGACACTGGCACATTCGCATCTGCTGGCATAACTGTGGTGTCCCGTGATGATGTGAGAGGGGAGGAAGTCTCAGGAAGCGAGGGGGAAGCCAGGAGGGCTCTGAGAGACATGAATTTCAGATGGATAGGTGAGGAAGCCTCAAGGACAGCATCCGAAAGTCTCGGAGGTGAGAAAGCTGAGACCAGAGAGACATCTGTGATACTGTCACCGAGAGCCGTTCAGAGCATACTCGCATACACCACCATACCTCATCTCAGCGCTGAGAATGTGCAGAGAAATCGCTCTCCGTATCGCGGAAAAACAGGTGAACAGATCGCATCTGAAATAACGACGATAATTGACGATGGAACAGCCCCTGGCAGATTGAACACAAGAAAAATGGATGGAGAAGGAGTCCATTCACAGCGCACTGTTGTTGTTGAGAAAGGTATACTGAAATCATTCCTTTATGATTCATACACCGCTTCAAAGGATGGTGTTGAAAGCACAGGAAACGCAGTCAGAGGATACGACCACACTCCTGTCATAGGAGCGACAAACTTATGCATTGAGAGCAACACAATCGCAACAAAAGATGAATTGTTGAGGGATGTCAGAGATGGAATATTTGTGAATG